>JAYVFV010000240.1:0-2749 GCA_043772885.1 Flavobacteriales bacterium | reverse complement strand
GTATTGATAGTCGTTACAGCTAATCCGTTTAAGGTATCGTTTGTAATAACTGCTACCGGAACTGTTGTAACAACCGCTGACCACGATACTGTAACAGCATCGTTTACAGCATCTATGGCAACGATTACAGTTGCTGTAGCTGTGTCGCAATTGGCTGGTGAAACATTAAATCCGCTTACAATATCTGCCTCACATAATTGGTAAGTTACGTTATACGTTCCTGATGGTGTGTTTGCAGCTACGGTGATTATCCCGTTGGCATCCACACTTAAAGGACCTGTAGTAATTGGTGTTACGTTCGTATTGATAGTCGTTACAGCTAATCCGTTTAAGGTATCGTTTGTAATAACTGTTCCCGAAACTATTGTGGCAACCGCCGAGAATGGTACTGTAACAGCAGGGTCGTTTACAGCATCAATTACATTGGCAACAATCACTGTAGCTGTAGCTGTGTCACAATTAGCTGGTGAAATATTAAGTCCGGTTACAATATCAGCCTCACATAATTGGTAAGTAATTGTATACGTTCCTGATGATGTGTTAGCCGCTAATGTGATTACCCCGTTGGCATCCACACTTAATGGACCTGTAGTAATTGGCATTACGTTCGTATTGGTAGTCGTTACAGCTAATCCGTTTAAGGTATCGTTTGTAATAACTGTTCCTGAAACTGTTGTAACAACCGCTGACGACGGTACTGTGACAGCAGGATCGTTTACAGCATCAATTACATCGACAACGATTACAGTAGTTGTCGTTGGAACTGTTCCTGGAACTGTAGTAACAACTTTTGATGACGGTACTGTGACAGCAGGATCATTTACAGAAAATCCGAATGAAGTCATTAAAATCAACACCAAACTTAATAAATATTTTCTCATAACATAAGTCAATTCCAAGACATTCATTTAATAAATAAACGTCTTAAATGTTAATTAATTGTTTAAAAAGACCAAATATAAGCATTCCCATAAAATAACTTTGTTAAATTTGTGGAAACTTACTCCAATTATAATGAAAATCAACATAAAAGAAACACAAAATCCTACTATAATAAAATTTGAATTCCCCGACTTCATCACTCAAAATGAAAGTTTTGAATATAAAAATATCGATGAAGCTAAAAACTCTCCACTAGCACAACAATTATTTTACCTTCCATTTGTTAAGTCGGTTTACATTTCTGGAAATTTTATTGCTATCGAAAGATTTAGCATCGTAGATTGGGATGATGTTAAAGATGCTGTTGCTGAACAAATTGAAAATTACGTCACTTCAGGCAATAAAATTATTATTGAAGACAAAAACAAACCATCAAAATCGGCGATTTCTGTTTATGGAGAAACCACTCCAAATCCAGCAACACTGAAGTTTGTTGTTACCAAATTGCTAACTAAAACGGCAATGGAATTTAAAAGTATTGATGATACAGCAGCATCTCCATTAGCGAAAGAATTATTTAATTTTTCTTTTGTTAAAGAGGTTTTTATAGATGAAAATTACATTTCTGTAACCAAATACGAAGTAGCAAGTTGGGATGTAATTACATTAGAAATTAGAACATTCATCAAACAATTTATCGAAAACGGTGGTACAGTTATCGACGAAAGTGTAATTATAAATGATGTCAAAACCGAAAAACAACAAATCAAAAATTTTGATAATTTAGACACCACGTCACAACAAATCATCAATATTTTAGAAGAATACGTAAAACCTGCAGTCGCTGCCGATGGTGGTAACATCCTTTTTGATTCATTCGATGAAAAAGAAAAACGTGTTAAGGTAATTCTTCAAGGTTCCTGCAACGGTTGTCCTTCGTCGACATTCACTTTAAAAAGCGGAATTGAAAACATGCTAAAAGACATGTTAAATGACAAAGATATTATCGTTGAAGCATTAAATGCTTAATTTTAAACCAACCAATTAATTAAAATATGAGAAAATTAAAAACAATTGTAGCACTTCTTTTGGTATCGCTTCTTTTAGTGAACTGTAAATCAGAAGAAAAATCAGTAGATTTTAAAAAATTAACAGAAAACTATTTCGACGAAAAAAACGCACTTAATCCTTTAGATGCTACACAAAATGGTCAAAACGAATACAACGACCAATTGCAATTTGAAATGACTGATTCCTTTCGTAAAAAGCAAGGCGAATTCTTCAACAAATACGAAACCGAATTAGCAACAGTTGATTTTGAAAAATTATCCGATGAAGAAAAAAATAGTTTAGACATTATTAAATGGGAAATTGCAGTCGGAAAAGAATTGCTTGAACAAAATACTAATTTAATGCCTTTGCACCAATTTTGGGGAACGCATTTAACTTTGGGACAATTTGCTGGTGGTGAAAGTGCACAACCATTCAAAACAGAAAAAGATTATAAAAATTTTATAAAACGAATGGATTTATATTCCGTTTGGATTGATTCGGCAATGGTGTACATGAAAAAAGGAATTGACAAAGGAATCGTTCTTCCCAAATCATTAACGGTAAAATTGATTCCGCAATTTGAAAGTATGGTAACACCAAATATCGAAGACAACTTATTTTATACCACCATAAAATCAATGCCTCTTTCGTTTTCAGATGCGCAAAAAGACGAATTAAAAAACGCATATATCACTACAATTAACGAGAAGTTAATTCCACAGTTTAAGAAAATAACGGATTTTTTAAAAACAGAATATTTACCAGCATCTAGAACCACAAGTGGAATTGGAAGTTTACCGTCGGGAGAAAATAT
>JAYVFV010000239.1:0-25616 GCA_043772885.1 Flavobacteriales bacterium | reverse complement strand
GAGTCGCTTATTTCATAAGTGTTTCCGATAAAATAATACTGTCAGAAAACGAAGAAGAAAAAGTCATAGAAACGTGTTTAGATTGGTTAATAAGTGATGCGAAAGTAGCGCCAAAAGCATATGCGATGTACACTTTGAGTCATTTTGCTAAAAACCATGATTGGATTGCAGGCGAATTACACAATATTATTGAAAAAGATTTTGCACTACAGTCTGCTGGATATAAAGCAGCAGCTAAAGAAGTTTTGAAAAAAATTTCCCGCTGATTTTTGAAATTGAAATAGTATCTTTGCGCAACATAATAAACAAATGAACTATTTCTCATCCGATTTTAAATTAGGAATTCTCGGCGGCGGACAATTAGGAAAAATGCTACTTTCCGAAACTCGAAAATTTGATATCCAAACGTTGGTGCTCGACCCAAGTGAAGAAGCTCCGGCACGTATCGCTTGCAACACTTTTTTCAAAGGAAGTTTAATGGATTTTGACACGGTTTACCAATTTGGGAAAAAAGTCGATTTGCTAACCATCGAAATTGAAAACGTCAATTTGGATGCGTTGGATAAATTGGAAGCAGAAGGTTTGTCTGTTTTTCCATCGCCAAAAACATTGCGATTAATTCAGAATAAAGGACGACAGAAAGATTTTTATGTCGAAAACAACATACCAACTTCACCGCATAAACGGTTTAAAAATAATGCTGATTTAAAAAAATCAGAATTAGATTTCCCTTTTGTCTGGAAATGTGCTCAATTTGGTTACGATGGAAACGGAGTTAAAATAGTGCGTTCCATTTCCGATTTAAACAATTTGCCAGAAGTAGAATGTATTGCCGAACAAATGATTCCATTCAAAAACGAATTAGCAGTAATTGTAGTTCGCTCGGTTTCTGGCGAAGTAAAAACCTATCCAGTTGTCGAAATGGAATTCCACCCCGAAGCCAATCAAGTAGAATACGTAATTTGTCCTGCACGAATTGATATTAAAGTCGCAAACAAAGCCATCGAAATCGCGTTACAAGTTTCCAAAGCGTTCCACCATGTCGGGTTATTGGCTGTTGAAATGTTTCAAACCGAAAACGATGAAATTTTGGTAAATGAAGTCGCTCCACGTCCACACAATTCCGGACATTATTCTATCGAAGCCAGTTATACCTCCCAATTTGAAAATCATTTGCGTGCCATTTTAAATCTTCCTTTGGGAAATTGTGAAAGCAAAGTTGCGGGAATTATGGTAAATTTGGTCGGAGAAGAAGGTTACTCTGGACAAGTAGTTTACGAAAATATTGAAAAAATTATGACAATCGATGGTGTAACGCCTCACATTTACGGAAAACGCGAAACACGACCTTTCCGAAAAATGGGACATGTAACCATTGTGAATGAAGACATAAGTAAAGCACGAAAAATTGCCGAAGAAGTGAAGAATAGCATTAGAGTAATTTCTTAATTTGAAACAATTTTAAAATAACCAAATTAACAAATAACCACCCGAGGCGCAGCCGAACCGTATGGAGTGCAGCGGAATAAAATCATCAATAAAATGAAAGTAGCCATCGTAATGGGAAGCATCTCCGATATGCCGATAATGCAGGAAGCCATCGACATCCTTAAAGCATTTGACATCGAAACCGAAGTCGATATTGTTTCGGCGCACCGCACTCCTGAAAAGTTATTCGATTTTAGTAAAAACGCACATAACCGTGGCATTTCAGTTATTATTGCTGGTGCTGGTGGCGCGGCACATTTACCGGGAATGGTAGCTTCTATGAGTCCATTACCAGTTATTGGCGTGCCGGTAAAATCGAGCAATTCTATCGATGGTTGGGATTCTGTTTTGTCGATTTTGCAAATGCCGGGCGGTGTTCCTGTGGCGACAGTGGCACTAAACGGAGCCAAAAACGCCGGAATATTAGCAGCTCAAATCATTGGAAGCCACAATAAAACCATTTTAGACAAAATCGTTTCGTACAAGGAAAGTCTCGAAGCAGCAGTAAATAAAGCTTCGGAAGATTTGAAAAAATAATGTCATTGCGAGAGCTTGTCCCGTTTTTTCGGGAAGCGAAGCAATCAGAAGTTTTTTCCCGCTATTCGTTTCAATCTTTTTGCAATCCGCTGCGCTGCATTGAAAAAAGGATTTCCACTGCTATCGGAGGTAGGCACTACAATGAATACAAAAATATAATAATAAAAACGAGATGACGCCCGTTCCTCGCAATGACTATGAAAATACTTACCCAAAAATTCCAAACCAAACACAATACAGCGCCTTTTTCGCAAATCAAATTAGAAGATTACCAACCGGCTTTTGAAGAAAACATTGCCAAAGCCAGAGCCGAAATCGATGCGATTACCGACAATCCAGAAACACCAACTTTTGAAAATACAATCGTTACTTTAGATTTTTCTGGAGAACCATTAGACCGATTATCATCGATTTTCTTCAATTTGAATTCGGCAGAAACGTGTGACGAAATGCAAAAAATTGCACAAGCTATTTCACCGTTATTAACAGCGTTTGGCAATGACACCTCATTAAATGAAGCCTTATTCAAAAGAGTAAAAGCCGTTAACGATCAAAAAGAGAATCTAATTTTAACTCCGGAACAAGCAACTTTACTAGATAAAAAATACAAAAGTTTTGCCCGAAATGGAGCGTTACTTTCCGATGATAAAAAAACAAGATTGCGCGAAATTGACGCCGAACTAACCAAACTAAAACTTACGTATGGCGAAAATGTATTGGCAGAAAACAACAACTACCAATTGCACATTACCAACGAAGCTAAATTGAAAGGTTTACCTGATGGCGCTAAAGAAATGGCGCAATCATTAGCTAAATCGAAAAATCTAGATGGTTGGCTTTTTACATTAGATTCTCCTAGTTATTTACCTTTTATTACTTATGTCGATAATAGAAACTTGCGAAAAGAAATGGCCATTGCCGCTGGGAAAAAAGGTTTTCAAAGCAACGAATTCGACAACAAGGAAATCACTTTACAAATTGCAAAATTACGTTTCGAACGTGCTAATTTACTAGGTTACGAAACACATTCTCATTTTGTTTTAGAAGAACGAATGGCGCAACATCCCGATAAAGTAAAATCGTTTTTGAATGATTTATTACAAAAAGCAAAGCCAGCCGCGCAACGCGAATTTGCACAATTAACTGCTTTTGCAATGAAACTCGACGGATTGGAAAATCTCGAAAAATGGGACGGCGCTTATTATTCCGAAAAATTAAAACAGAAATTATTTAGTTTAGATGACGAGTTATTGAAACCATATTTCCTATTAAAAAATGTTTTAAATGGGGCATTTACCGTTGCCGAAAAGTTATTCGGAATTACTTTCAAAGAAGTATTCGACATTGATAAATACCATATAGATGTCCAAACTTTTGAAGTATTGGACTTTGAAGGAAAACTAGTTGCTATTTTCTATTCCGATTTTTTCCCAAGAAAAGGAAAACGAAATGGTGCTTGGATGACCTCCTACAAACCACAATGTATAAAAGACGGAAACAATGAAAGACCGCATGTTTCTATCGTTTGTAATTTCACTCCACCAACAGAAACCAAACCGTCATTATTAACTTTCAATGAAGTGACCACTTTATTCCACGAATTTGGGCATGCTTTACACGGCATGTTGGCCAACACGACGTATCCGAGTTTGTCGGGAACTTCAGTATATTGGGACTTTGTAGAATTGCCAAGTCAAGTGATGGAAAATTGGTGTTACGAACCAGATGCCTTAGCTTTGTTCGCAAAACATTATGAAACGGGAGAAATCATTCCGCATGTTTATGTCGAAAAAATCAAAGAAAGTGCGAGCTTTTTAGAAGGAATGGCAACGTTGCGTCAATTGAGTTTCGGAATTTTAGACATGGCATTTCACAGCAACAATCCGACAACAATTACCAATATAAAAGCGTTTGAAAAAGAAGCTATGGATGGCACTACATTATATCCAGACGTTGCTGAAAATTGCATGAGTGTTTCGTTTTCGCATATTTTTCAAGGTGGCTATTCTTCAGGATATTACAGTTATAAATGGGCCGAAGTTTTGGATGCCGATACCTTTGCGTATTTTCAGGAGAAAGGAATTTTCAATACTGAAGTCGCTACTAAATTTAAAGACAACGTACTTTCGAAAGGCGGCACCGAATTGCCAATGGAATTGTACAAACGCTTTCGCGGACAAGAACCCAAACCAGAAGCTTTGTTAAAAAGAGCAGGATTGATTTAGATTATTTGACTTCTCAAATTGTTAGAATTTTAGATAGAAATCGAAGTTAGTGCTTCGGTTTATATTAAAAAATCAACAATAAAATCCACCATAAAACAGGAACACTTTCTGCCCAAAAGGAAGTATAATATTTAGACCGTTTTTCATTGGCAAAAAGCAAAAATAGAAAAACGGTTGTTGCAATTCCTAATTTTAAAATCAAAGTTGGGTATTTAAAATTAACATCCCAAAACTCCAAAATCACAAAAACAAACAAGAGTAAACTTCCTATTATTTTGGTACGCTTGACTCCAATTTGTTGCGGCACAGTTAGCAAATGCGGATCATCGGTTTGTAAGTCGATAATTTCAAAAATCAATGTCAATACAAAAACTAAAATAAAACGTTGTAGCGCTACAAGTAAAACAGCAATATTAAGTGGCATTCCCGAATTGATAATCGGCAAAAGCAAAGTCACACCAACCCAGCATAAAGTGACGACGTAGATTTTTATTCCAGCCCAATTTCGAGCATTGCTTTTATTCGGAAAAAAAGGCAACGTATACAGCATCGTCAAAAGTAAAAAGGCAACTGCAATACTTTGTGTTACCAATTGCAGTTTGAAAAAATAATATCCTGTTGCGATTAACGCCACAGAACTCAACACTACAATTCCTTTTAATTGACTTCGCATTTGTGCCTTTTGCGTTCGTGCCAAAGCATCGTATTTTACAAAATTGTATCCGACAATTGTCCCGAAAAAAGCAAAATAAGCTACTGCATTATCGTTAGAAATCGGAAACAAAAATTGCGTCATTTTCACCAATGCAAACACAGACAACGCTACATGAACGCTACTGTTGATATAAAAATCGAGAAGCTTTTTTAAAAAGTGCATTTTACAAAATTAGTCTATCTGTTAATAAAACTTGTTTTTGGTTAACAATTTCTCAAAATATTACGCATTGTTTAACTTAAAATTAGAAGTTTAATAATTACTTTTGTAGCGCAAAAAAACAACACAAACTATACTTTAAGAATTTCATTTAATGAGAACAGACGCATTTGCATTACGCCACATAGGTCCGAGGGAAACCGACTTACAACATATGTTTAAAACCATCGGAGTAGAAACTTTTGATCAATTAATTTTTGAAACGATTCCTGATGATATCCGACTTAAAAGCGAATTGAATTTGGAACCTGCAATGACCGAATACGAGTATTTAACTCACATTCAGGAATTGGGTAAAAAGAACAAAGTGTTCAAATCGTACATCGGATTGGGTTATCATCCTACAATTATTCCAGCAGTTATTCAGAGAAATATTTTTGAAAATCCGGGTTGGTACACAGCATACACGCCGTATCAGGCAGAAATTGCACAAGGAAGATTGGAAGCAATTTTGAATTTTCAAACCACTGTTATCGAATTAACAGGGATGGAAATCGCCAACGCATCTTTACTTGTCGAAGCAACAGCAGCAGTAGAAGCAATGGCATTGATATTTGATGTTCGTTCGCGTGATCAAAAGAAAAACAATGTAAATAAATTCTTCGTTTCGGAAGAAATTTTGCCGCAAACACTTTCTGTTTTACAAACGCGTTCTACGCCAATTGGAGTAGAATTGGTTGTTGGAAATCACGAAACATTCCATTTTTCAAACGACTATTTCGGAGCCATTTTACAATATCCAGGGAAATACGGACAAGTAAATGACTACGCTGGATTTATTTCCAAAGCAAAAGAAAACGACATAAAAGTAGCGGTTGCTGCCGATATTTTGTCATTAGTAAAATTAACTTCTCCGGGAGAAATGGGAGCTGATGTCGTAGTTGGAACCACACAACGTTTCGGAATTCCGATGGGTTATGGAGGTCCACACGCTGCTTTCTTTGCAACGAAAGAAGAATACAAAAGAAGTATGCCAGGAAGAATCATCGGTGTAACTATCGATACTAACGGAAACCGTGCTTTGCGTATGGCTTTGCAAACGCGTGAGCAACATATCAAACGTGAAAAAGCAACATCTAACATTTGTACTGCTCAAGTTTTATTGGCAGTAATGGCTGGAATGTATGCCGTATATCACGGTCCGAAAGGATTGCAATACATCGCCAACAAAGTACATACATCGGCAACGACCTTGGCTTATGCACTAAATAAATTAGGAGTTTATCAAACCAATACCGCTTTCTTCGATACGATTACTGTCAAAGCAAATGCGGATAAAGTAAAAGCAATTGCTGTAAAAAATGAAGTGAATTTCTTCTATGTGGATAGTGAAACGATTTCGATTTCGTTAAACGAAACGACTTCGATTTCAGATATCAATCAAATCATAGCTATTTTTGCAGAAGCAGTTGGAAAAGAGGTGTTCAAAATTTCGGAATTAAATTCCAATAATAACATTCCAAATTCACTAGTAAGAACTTCGCCTTTTTTACAACATGAGGTTTTCAATAACCATCATTCAGAAAGCCAATTGATGCGTTACATCAAAAAATTAGAACGCAAAGATTTATCGTTGAATCACTCAATGATTTCATTAGGTTCTTGTACAATGAAATTAAATGCTGCAGCCGAAATGTTGCCACTATCGATGGCAAATTGGAACAGCATTCATCCGTTTGCTCCTATCGAACAAGCAGAAGGTTATCTAACTATGCTTAAAAAATTAGAGCAACAATTGAACGTTGTTACCGGTTTTGCAGGTACTACTTTACAACCGAATTCTGGTGCTCAAGGCGAATATGCTGGATTAATGGCAATTCGCGCGTACCATTTATCTCGTGGCGATAACCACAGAAATGTATGTTTGATTCCCTCATCGGCACACGGAACCAATCCGGCTTCTGCTGCCATGGCTGGAATGGAAATCATCGTAACCAAAACCATGGAAAACGGTAATATCGATGTCGAAGATTTACGAGCAAGAGCTATTGAAAACAAAGATCGACTTTCGTGCTTGATGGTAACGTATCCTTCTACTCACGGTGTTTTTGAAAGTGCTATTATCGAAATCACTAATCTTATCCATGACAATGGTGGTTTGGTTTATATGGATGGTGCTAATATGAATGCTCAAGTGGGATTGACAAATCCAGCTACAATTGGAGCAGATGTGTGTCATTTGAACTTGCATAAAACATTTGCCATTCCGCATGGAGGAGGTGGACCGGGAGTTGGACCGATTTGCGTGAACGAAAAATTAGTTCCGTTTTTACCTACCAATCCGATTATTCCAACAGGAGGAAAAGACGCGATAACGGCTATTTCTGCTGCGCCTTATGGTTCTGCTTTGGTATGTTTGATTTCGTACGGATATATCACGATGTTAGGCGCTGAAGGTTTGAAAAATACTACTCAGTTTGCGATACTGAATGCCAATTATATGAAAACCCGTTTGGAAGATCATTATCCGATTTTGTACACGGGAGAATGCGGAAGAGCAGCTCACGAAATGATTTTAGATTGTAGAGCTTTTAAAGAAAAAGGAATCGAAGTTACTGATATTGCCAAACGTTTAATGGATTATGGTTTTCACGCGCCAACCGTTTCATTTCCAGTAGCTGGAACTTTAATGGTTGAACCAACCGAATCAGAAGATTTAGCCGAATTGGATCGTTTTTGCGATGCGATGATTTCGATTCGAAAAGAAATTGCTGTTGCATCTGCTGAAGATTCTAATAATGTTTTGAAAAATTCGCCACATACGTTGGCGATGTTAACTACGGATAATTGGGTATTCCCATACACCAGAGAACAAGCGGCTTATCCATTGGATTATATTGTTGAAAATAAATTCTGGCCAAGCGTGCGTCGTGTAGATGATGCGTATGGCGATAGAAATTTGATTTGCAGCTGTGCTCCAATTGAAACGTATATGTAAGTACGAAGTTAGAAATACGAAGTAAAAAAAGTTTCAAGTTTCAAGTTTCAAGTTAAAATATTTTAACCTGAAACTTGAAACTTGAAACAAAAAACCAACAATGCAAGACATCCAAACCCAAGACGATTTGTATTTACTTGTTGACGAGTTCTACAAAAAACTACTAGCCGACAAAAGCATTAGTTATATTTTTACCGATATAGTGAAAATTCATTTGAAAGAACACTTGCCCATCCTAGTTACCTTTTGGTCACAAGCCATTTTAGGAACTGGAGGTTATACTAAAAATCTGACGCAAATTCATTTGGATGTCAATGCGAAAGAACATTTAACGCCCGAATTGTTTAAAATCTGGTTGCATCATTTTTACACTTCTGTGGATAAGAATTTTGAAGGAGAAAATGCAGAGAAAATAAAAACGCAAGCATTGAGCATTGCCACAGTAATGCAGATTAAAATTACACAAGAAAAACAAAATTAATTACGACATCTTTAATTTGCATTATTCTTTTTAAAGATTTCCATAATTCTTTGAAATTAATTGTAAATTTAACAAGTGTTAAATTAATTTAATTGATAATTCGCAATGAAATACTGAATGTAATGAGTATAAAAATAACAGGTTCAGGAAGTTACATTCCGACAGAAACCGTATCCAATAAAGATTTTTCAAGGCATGTTTTTTTAAACGTTGATGGTACTGCTTTTCCATCGCCAAACGAAGTAATTACCTCCAAATTTTATGGCATTACAGGTATCGAAGAACGCAAATACGTATCCGACGATTTAAATACTTCCGACATCGCTTTTATAGCTGCACAACGAGCTGTTGAAGATGCCAAAATAGATCCCGAAACATTAGACTATATCATCCTTGCCCATAATTTTGGGGATGTAAAAAAAGGTGGGATTCAAGCGGATTTGGTTCCTAGTTTGGCTACGCGAGTAAAGCACAGTTTGAAAATCAAGAATCCGAAATGTGTGGCTTACGATATGTTGTTTGGTTGTCCAGGTTGGGTAGAAGGCGTGATTCAAGCCTCTGCATTCATAAAAGCCGGAATGGCAAAAAAATGTTTGGTTATTGGAGCCGAAACCTTGTCGAGAGTTGTCGACCCGCACGACAGAGACAGTATGATTTATTCGGATGGTGCTGGAGCTACCATCATTGAAGCAACTGATGAAGAAGGTGGAATTTTAGCACACGATACGGCGACGTATTCGTATGATGAAGCCTATTATCTGTTCTTCGGAAATTCCTTCAATAAATCCCACAATCCCGATGTACGTTACATCAAAATGTTAGGACGAAAAATATACGAATTTGCTTTGATTAACGTTCCAAAAGCGATGAAGGAATGTTTAGATAAAAGCGGAATTCCGATTGAAAAATTAGATAAAATCCTAATCCATCAGGCCAACGAAAAAATGGACGAAGCCATCGTACAACGCTTTTATAAATTGTACAATCTAGAAATGCCCGAAGGTATTATGCCTATGAGCATCCACGAATTGGGGAACTCCAGTGTGGCAACAATTCCGACACTTTACGATTCGATTGTGAAAGGAAAAATCGAAAACCAAACCATCAAAAAAGGTGATGTGATTTTGTTTGCTTCGGTTGGCGCCGGAATGAATGTTAATGCGATTGTGTATAAGATGTAACATGCCTCCATTGCGTCTTTCCCGCGCAGGCGGGAATCTATTTTCGAGACATGGATTCCCGCCTGCGCGGGAAAGACGGAGTAGGTAAAAATGTATTGAGAACTGTTAGAAAAATCCATAAAATCAAAACTTTATTTATATTTGCTACTTAATCTAAAGAACGAAAGTTTGATTCGTTCCTCGCAATGACTATGTACGAAAAAACATTTCCCAATAAACGTTTCCAACATACTTTGGCTTTTTTACAAAAGCATATCAAAACCACAGAAACTATTTTTGATTTAGGAGTTCCGAATCCGTTTTCTAAAATCATGGAAGAGCATGGCTATATCGTAAAAAATACCAAAGGAGAAGATTTAGACAATGACCAAACCGCATTGCAAAATGAAAATTACACCGTGTTTACCGCATTTGAAATCTTCGAACATTTATTAAATCCATATACTATTTTACAAAACGTAAAATGTGATAAATTAGTAGTTTCCATTCCGTTGCGATTGTGGTTTTCTCCAGCATATCGTAGCAAAACTGATATGTGGGATCGCCATTACCACGAATTTGAAGATTGGCAGCTCAATTGGCTTTTAGAAAAAGCGGGTTGGAAAATTACCGCTAGAGAGAAATTCACCCATCCAGTTAAGAAATTGGGATTTCGGCCATTGTTACGGTATTTTACACCAAGGTATTATATTGTTTATGCGGAAAGAAAATAGAGAATAGAAGAAAGAAAAAAGACTTTATCTAATGCGTTATTACATTGTCATTCCGGCTCATAACGAAGAAGCATTTATTGCTTTGACTTTACAATCATTGGTAGAGCAAACGGTTTTGCCTACTAAAATTGTGGTCGTAAATGATAATTCAAGTGATGCAACTGCTAACATTGTTTTGGATTTTATTTCGAACTATCCTTTTATAGACTTAATAGAAAAAACTTCCGAGCTGATTCATCTTCCCGGAAGTAAAGTCATTCAGGCATTTCAAACGGGTTTTGAAAGTTTCGATAATAAATATGATTTCATTGTAAAAGCTGATGCCGATTTGATTTTTCCAAGCAATTATTTCGAAACGATTATTTCGCATTTTGAGTCGGATGATGCGATTGGTATGGCGGGCGGATTCGCGTACATCGAAAAAAACGGCGAATGGATTTTAGAAAACCTTACCGATAAAGATCACATACGCGGTGCATTCAAAGCCTATCGAAAAGCAACTTTTCAACAAATTGGCGGTTTAAAACCAGCTATGGGTTGGGATACAGTAGACGAATTGCTTTGCAAATTTTACAATTGGAAAGTCGTTACAGATGCATCTTTAAAAGTGAAGCACTTAAAACCAACGGGAGCTAACTACAACAAAACAGCACGTTACAAACAAGGCGAAGCTTTTTATACGTTGGGCTACGGATTTTGGATAACGGCAATTGCATCAGCTAAATTAGCCATGATGAAGAGAAAACCATTGTTGTTTTTGGATTACCTCAACGGTTTCTTGAAAGCCAAGTCAGCAAAAAAACCGCTTTTGGTTACTACTGAGCAAGCGCAATTCATTCGTTCGTACCGTTTAAAAAAAATGAAGGAAAAGTTGTTTTAGAAAGTAGCTTGCGTTAGGGGTAGTAGCGAAAATCCTTTTGCTGAATGCAATGGTGCAAAAGATTGCAGCGAATGACCCGACCCGCAGGGTAACGCCAAAAAAAACTCATAACTCATAACCTATAACTCACAACTTCTCACTATTTTTGAGCCTATTTAAAAAACTATGATGTTAGTCCGCTATTTATCGCAAATTGGAAGGTACTTTCTAATGCTAAAAGAAGTCTTCAACAAACCCACCAAATGGTCGGTAATGCGGGGACTTATTTTTAAGGAAATTGACGATTTGATCATTGACTCCCTTGGGATTGTAGCTTTTATTTCGTTTTTCGTAGGTGGTGTGGTAGCGATTCAAACGGCGTTGAATTTAACCAACCCGTTAATTCCAAAATACCTTATCGGATTTGCTACTAGACAATCGGTAATCTTAGAGTTTGCTCCCACTTTTATTTCGATAATCATGGCTGGAAAAATGGGTTCGTTTATAACGTCAAGTATTGGAACGATGCGTGTTACAGAGCAAATTGACGCATTGGAAGTTATGGGAGTTAATTCATTAAATTATTTAGTTTTTCCCAAAGTAATAGCGTTGTTACTCTATCCATTTGTTATCGGAATTGCCATGTTTTTGGGAGTTCTTGGCGGATGGATGGCTGGTGTTTATGGTGGATTTACATCGAGTACCGAGTTCACTCTTGGAATCCAAACCGATTTTATTCCATTTCACATTGCCTATGCTTTTATAAAAACATTGGTTTTCGCGATGATTTTGGCGACCATTCCATCGTTTCATGGGTATTATATGAAAGGTGGTGCTTTGGAAGTTGGAAAAGCAAGTACGGTTTCTTTTGTATGGACATCGGTCGTGATTATACTTTTTAATTTTATATTAACTCAATTATTATTAAGTCAATGATAGAAATAAAAAATATAGAAAAATCGTTTGGCGATTCGAAGGTTTTGAAAGGAATTTCCACCGTTTTTGAAACGGGAAAAACCAACTTAATAATTGGTCAAAGTGGTTCTGGTAAAACGGTTTTATTAAAATCGCTATTGGGAATTTTTACGCCTGAAGTCGGAACCATTTCTTTTGATGGTAGAATATATTCGGAACTCACCAATGATGAAAAAAGAGAATTGCGAACCGAAATCGGAATGGTTTTTCAAGGAAGTGCTTTGTTTGACAGCATGACTGTGGAAGAGAATGTCGGTTTTCCGCTAAAAATGTTTACTACAAAAACCCCAGAAGAAATAAGAGAACGTGTCAATTTTGTAATTCATAGAGTCAATTTAATTGATGCCAATCACAAAAAACCATCTGAATTATCGGGAGGAATGCAAAAACGTGTCGCTATTGCAAGGGCCATTGTAAACAATCCGAAATACCTTTTTTGCGACGAACCCAACTCGGGTTTAGATCCGAAAACAGCGATTTTAATTGACAATTTAATTCAGGAAATCACTCAGGAATATGGAATTACTACCGTTGTTAATACGCACGATATGAACTCGGTAATGGAAATTGGCGAAAAAATTATCTTCCTAAAAAACGGCATCTTAGCTTGGGAAGGTACTAAAAAAGACATCTTCAAAACGGACAATGAAGCGATTGTCGATTTTGTGTATTCGTCCAATCTCTTTAAAAAAATTAGAAAATCACAAAATAAAGGAGAATAACATTTATAAATTGTTTGCCAAACCCGTAATTCGCTTGATATCTTGTTCTTTACTTTTTGGATAAATCATCAAAATACCTTCTTTGTCAACGATAATATAATCGTGCAAACCATCAATAACAATAATTTTATTGGCATCGGATCGCACAATATTATTAGACGCATTTTCCAAAATCACTTTCGCATTAATAACGCCGTTGTTATTTTCATCCTTGTCAATTTTATCGTGAAGTTGTCCCCAAGTTCCCAGATCATTCCAGTCGAAAGTAGCTGGTAAAACATAAACATTTTTCGCACTTTCCATTACCGCATAATCGATGGATACATTTTCGGATTTAGAATAATTTTCTTCGATAAATTGTTTTTCAGATGTAGTATTATAACTATCAATACCATTCATAAACAGTGCTGTCATTTGAGGTTGAAATATTGAAAAAGCTTTGGTAATTGATTGTACACTCCAGATGAAAATCCCACCATTCCACAAAAAATTACCAGCATCAAGAAACGATTTCGCCGTTTCATAATCGGGTTTTTCACGAAACTGATTTACCTTCTTGATTGGATTGGAATCGTTTTTATCAAATTCAATATAACCAAAACCAGTGTTAGGAAAAGTCGGTTGAATGCCCAACGTCATTAAGGCATCTTCTGTCTGACAGAAATCAAAACACTGTTGTAAATTTTGAACAAACGCATTTTCATCTTCAATCCAATGATCACTTGGCGCGACCACCATAACAGCATCTGGATTTAGCTTTTGAATTTTTAAAGACGCGTATAAAATACACGGCGCTGTATTTCGCATTGCGGGTTCTAACAGCACTTGCTCTGGTTTTACCATTGGCAATTGCTCTAAAACCAAATTGTTATAGCGTTCGTTCGTTAAAATTAATATGTTCTCTACCGGAATTAACTTTGCCAAACGACTAAACGTATTTTGTATCAACGTATCGCCAGAGCCTAACATATCGTGGAATTGCTTTGGAAAATCGGCTGTAGAAACAGGCCAAAATCGGGAGCCGACACCACCAGCCATTAGTATTGCGTAATAATTTTTGTTCATAGTAAAGTTGCTGAGCTACTTAGTAACTGAGTTGCTGAGTTTTTTTATTAGTGTTACAAAGATATTTATAATAATTAGGAATTGCAGAATTATTATCCCAGAATTATTTCTACCTCAGCATTCGCATTAAACAAATACAATCGTCCGGTTTTTATTTCAATACATTCGTAGCGTTTCACACGAAGCCCCTTTTTTTGAAAAATTCTACCATTTTTGATTCGGAATAAACTGCCGCTTGGCACTTCGTGAATGAAATGAATATCGGGTTTTCTTTCGTCAAATTGTTTTAATGCAAAAGCTAATTTGGCATCGGTATCGCTACTTGCTGTCGGATTTCTGAAATGATTTGCAACCAAAGGCAAAACAGAATGTGGAAAAATTTCGGGACGAATGAACGGCAACATCAATCGTTGAAAGGTAATTTTCCATTCGTTACCATGCGGTTTTATAAAACGTCCAAAGTTTTCATACGCTGCCAAATGCGCAATTTCATGCACAAGTGTAATTAGGAATCGGTATTTATTCAAATTGGAATTGACTGTTATTTCGTGCTTTCCATTCAATGCTTTTCGGTAATCACCATGACGCGTTTGCCTTTCGTTTACAATTTTAAGATGCACCGAATTGGATTTGATCAATTCAAAACAAGGAAGAACTGCGTGTTCAGGTAGGTATTTTAAAAGCGTATCTGACAAATTTTACGGAGTTGAAGAGGAAACTTGTATGACTTTTCCGTTATGGTATTTATTTCCAGTCAATGCAAAATTAAAAATGTAATCGGCCATTTCCTTGGCAGAAATTGGTGCTTCATAGCCTGGAAAAGCTTCGGCTAACATTTCGGTTTGCACCGCTCCGAGTGCTAAAACGTTAAATGCGATTCCGCTTTCTTTGTATTCTTCTGCTAATAATTCAGATAAGGTAATCACTGCTCCTTTGCTCGAACTGTATGCTGAAAGTCCAGCGAATTTAATACTTCCTTGAATTCCACCCATGGAACTTATTGAAACGACATGACTTCCTTTTTGCAAGTATGGAAGACAAATTCGAGTTAGATTGGCAACTCCAAATACATTGACTTTATACACATTTTCAAAATCAGATTGCTTGGTTTGGAAAAAAGGTTTATGAAGTAAACTTCCGGCGTTGTGAATAATAATATCGACTTTTTTCCATGTGGAGGAAAGGAATTTTTCTACTTGAACTAGTTCTTCTTCAACAGACAAATCAACGGAAAGACATGTTATATTCGGATTTTCGATTAATGCTTGTGGGGTTTTTCTGGAGATTGCTAAAACTTGATGTCCGCTTTTTGCAAACTGCAAAGCCAATTCGTATCCAATCCCACGTGAAGTTCCGGTGATGATGATGTTTTTACTCACAATTTAAAATATTTTTTTTTGTGTTCGTGACCCGAGCCATTTTGGCGAACTGATGAAATAATCTTCGATTTCATTTTCAATTGTATTGACGTAAAGATACTAAAAGTATGGAAATGAATTTTACTTGTAATATTTCTTATAAAACTTCACTGCTTGTAGCGTTCCCAATCCAATAAAAACAATTGGAATAATGTATCTCATTAAATATTTGGCTAGGAAATCGGTTTGATTGGTGACGTAATTTAATGATAAAACCAGCACCAACATTCCGGCAAAAGTTCCAATTACAGTCCCCGCAACATAGAAATATTTTCTTGAGTTTGAAATTTCAATGTACTTGGCATTTAGTAAATACAGATTCCAACCTGTCCAAAACGGAATTTGAATGAAGTTCAAACAACTCAAAATCACACCAACCACATAAGGAGAGTAATCAATATATTTTTCTAAAACCGATTGAGTTGTAGCTTTCGAACTCGCACTCGAATAAAAAATATACGCCAACAAAAACATAAATAACACTGAAAAACCTTCTATAAATTTTATCAGTTTTGTATTGTTCATCAGTTTATTGGCAAAAATTAAGGTGAAATAAATTACAAAAAATTCAATGGAGACAATGCCTAATAAATAGAAAATAGTTTCGTCTAATCCGAATTTTTTATAGACTTCATATCCTACAATATTCAAATAACCCAATGGTATCGATCCAATGAAACTGATTAAAAATCCGACGAATATGTTTTTGAGTTGTACCATTAAAAATTTACTATTTTATTACTTTGCTCCAAATGCAATCGGTATTGTTTCATTCCGACTTTGTGGGAAAGATACGGAAAACCGCGTTGATGATTGGCAACACTAATTTTATACATATAGGAAATGTGTCGCGCCAATTCTTTCCAAGCAAAAAACAACGAATGTTTCGGGTCGTAAATGTGCGTTGGTTCGCTTGCAGCGCCATTTAATTCTACCATTGAGAAGTTTTTTCCTTGCTCTAAATCGTCCCACGAATGGAACATTAGATCCATTCTTCCAAAATAAAACTCTGGAATTTGCACACACATTTCGTCAATTACTTTTGTCAATTCGGCAGAAATTAAATGACTATAATCGAGAAATTTTGCGCCACGAGCATGATTTCCATACGGAACTAAGTTTCGTTTTTCGCCTTTGGGCAAAATGTCGGATAATTGCGAACCGTATTCTTTTTGCAAGGCTTTTAATTGCAATTCATAACGCGGATTTGCTTTCAATAATGCTGAAATTGTTGCTGAACCATTTCCTTCTACAATCAAAAATTCTTTGGCGACAATTCCGGTGATTTTTCCGTTTTTTTCATTGGGGAAACGCACATAAAAAATACCTACTTCGTTTTCAAACGGAATTAAATCTTGCAACAAATAATCGAAATTTGCTTTGCTGTGATAAGTCTTCAATTCGTCGATGGTTGTAATTTTTTTTACTGCTGAACCTCGCAAACCAATATCGGGTTTTACAATAAACGGGAAATTTATTTTTGAAGATTCGAGTAGTGTTTTGACTTCTTCAAAAGGGATTTTTTCTTTAATGAAATCGGTTTTTGGATAATACTGTTGTGGAATTAAATTATAAATTTCTCTTTTACTATCCATGATAAATCCGCCGTTTTTCATCGATGGATTGCACGCATTAAAAAAGAAAATCGTCCTTGATTTCAATGCATAAAATGCCCATAAAAAATAAATCGGAATATAAACAACTTGAAATGGCCAATATTCCCAATGGGTAAGTTTGTGAAAGTATAATCTCAAATTAAATAATAATAAAGGAATTGGTAAATTCTTTATGTTGTTGCAAATCGTAATGCGAAAGTACAACTTTATTTTTTTCGATTACGGTTTGCGTGATGCTCAAGGTTTTTAGAAAATCATTTCGGTTAATGACCAATCCATTTTCTTGATTTTCTTCTTCCGTATAGCGATGAAAATTAAACATTTCTGTCGCATTTACTTCTGGTTTAGCTACGCTCAGTTCGGCTGTGCCTCGGGTTGTATCGATAAATGTAGCAAACCAATTGGCTCTTTTTTCTCTAATTGCTGACGGATATAAAGTTGAAGACGACCAAATATAATTTTGATTGGAATTTAATTGTAACTCCGTTTTCGTCTCGCCATTCCACTGCAATTGATACAAATTTGGATTTTCAAAAAGCACTAAAGTAAAGGGTTCGATGTTATTTAAATCGATTGTTTTCCATGTTTCAAACGGCGATTTACTTCCGATAAGGTCTAACACAATTAATCCTCTGCTTTTTTTATAATTTTCGGAAACGATATGCTTTTCATCGGCACCATTAAGCAAAACCAAAACATTGGAATGTTCATCTACAGCATACCAAGTTCCGCCTGCTTTTTGATCTTTTGGGAAAATGATTTTCTTATTGTTAACCAAATAACTTTTAGGTGCGATGGCATTTGGTCGAGCCACTTTTTCATCACGATTGGAAGTGATAATTGTTTTACCATGTGCAAAAACAAAACTTACTGTGCACATTGTTTTTTATATTCAATTGTAGAGCGAGCAACACCAAAGTTGTCATCAATTACAATCGTGTCATTTTGCAAAACAGCGACTTTAATCAGCGCTTGATGGTGAATACAATGCTCTAAATTATAAAGTAATTCTCGGTTATAGTTGCTGTCAATTAGTAATTCTTCGCCATCTACAACTTGTTGTAATTGCAAATTTTTATTGGGTTTGTCTAATTGATTCAGTAAAGAATTGATGATTTCTTTTGCGAAAAAAGTATCTGTTTGAATACGACAATCTCGTTTTCTGTGATCGTAATTGATTGTTCCGATTTTGTATTGCTCTTCCAAACATTGAAACATTTCAATAATATGACGCGTATGTTCACCAATAGTAGCATTACTCAAACCGTGACAAGGACAAGTATAATCGTCATCTGATAATTGAGACAACAAGTCGGATAACTCGTTTAATGTTTTTTTGATGGATGGAATTAACATAGCTGTATTGAATTATTTACACTTACGAATTTAAGTATATTTAGGATTACATTTTAAAATGCAACAAATCTGGAATCTTATTTCTCAGATTGTATGCTAATACTAAACAACAAAGTAACGCAATTATTGCTAAAGTAAAAAGTGTTCCGCCGTCGTTTTTTAAAAATAGCAACTAGATATGTTTCTTTATTATTTTTTTAACCAATACTTTTCGACAACGATTACGATAGCAATTCCGACAATGTAAGTCAGAATATCTATCCATGAAAATGAGGTTCCGATAACCGTTTTGGCGATTTTTGATTTTTCTAAATGAAGCTTTTCGACTATAGTGAAAAACTGCAGAAATTCTATAACGAAAGCAAATAACAATACCATTATTGCAACCGTTACAACGGGTAATTTGAGAAACGTTTTAAAAAAGCAATAAATTAAAACAACAACGAAAACATCGCCGAGATAGGGTCTGACAAAACTATCATGGACAAAAAGTGCAATTAAAACTTCGATGACAAAAAACAAAATCGTTAGTCCAAAATAATTTTTATTAAATGTTAACATGTTGATTTCAATTGGATTAACAGCCGCATTTTACTTTCGACTTAATGTTGTATCGATGATTCCTTTTAGGACTTTTAGATCGACATCGTCCAGCTTATTGATGTAGAGGCAACCAACGCCTGTTTTATGTTTGCCAAGTTTTTCTAGAGCAGCAGCATCCTCTGCAATATTTACGCTAACATACAACGACAGGTTCGCTTTGCGTGGAGAAAAACCTATCAGCAGCCAATCGACTTCTCTTCCCGTGTTTGGACTTTTGTATCTTTTATTACCAAAACCAATGATGGAGTTGCTCCACAATACGGGTTCTTCGTCGGTAGCTTTTTGCATCATTTCCAAAAGCACAAAACTATCTTTACGCTTTTGTTCATCGTTAATTGCGTTTATAAAATCGGCAACATTTATTGCTGTTGGTTTTGTTTTGATTTCAACTAGTTTGGATTTTTTTTCTGCCATTTGTGATTGTTGTTTAGTGGGTTGTCTATAACTTCAAAATATTGGCAATCAAAATTTCTTTTTGAATGTAATAAATCAATTGTTTTTCTTCCATTTCATTGAGTAATTACGTTGCTAATTGGCGGGAAATATATCTATTGGTAAATATACTATTTTTTGCAATTAAAAAACCCTTTCAAAGATTGCCGATGAAAGGGTTATTATAGTATTTTGATTCACTTTACGAAACCAAACCTCGTGAAATTACGATGCGTTGAATTTCGGAAGTTCCTTCATAAATCTGTGTTATTTTAGAATCGCGCATCATTCTTTCTACATGGTATTCGGCAACATAACCGTTTCCACCGTGAATTTGAACAGCTTCATTGGCTACTTCCAAAGCAATTTCTGACGCATATAATTTTGCCATAGCACCCGAATGTGCGATGTCTTTACCTTCGTCTTTTTCGCAAGCTGCTTTTAAAATTAGTAATCTTGCAGCGGTAACTTTTACATACATGTCTGCCAATTTAAAAGCAATAGCTTGGTGTTTAAAAATTTCTTTCCCGAAAGCTTTGCGTTGATGTGAATAATCTAATGCTAGTTGGTAGGCACCTGTTGCGATTCCGAGTGCTTGTGATGCAATTCCGATTCGTCCACCATTTAATACATTCATGGCAAAACTAAATCCGAAACCATCAGCGCCAATTCGGTTTTCTTTTGGCACTTTAACATCGGTAAACATGAGTGAATGTGTATCGCTTCCGCGGATTCCCATTTTCTTTTCTTTTGGACCGATTTCAAATCCAGCCAAACCTTTTTCAACAATAAAAGCATTAATTCCTTTGTGTCCTTTTTCGACATCGGTTTGTGCAATTACTAAATATGTAGAAGCCGTAGCGCCATTGGTAATCCAGTTTTTTGTTCCGTTTAACAAATAATAATCGCCTTTATCAATCGCTGTTGTTTTTTGAGAAGTGGCGTCACTTCCTGCTTCCGGTTCTGACAAACAAAAAGCACCAATAACATCACCTTTTGCAAGTGGAGCTAGGTATTTCATTTTTTGTTCTTCGCTGCAATATTTTTCCATTCCTGCGCAAACAAGCGAATTATTCACCGACATGATCACAGCTGCAGACGCATCTACTTTTGCAATTTCGGTCAATGCCAAAACGTAAGAAACGCTATCCAATCCTGAACCGCCATATTTAGGATCTACCATCATTCCGAGAAAACCAAGCTCACCCATCATTTTGACTTGTTCAGTTGGGAATTTTGAATGTTCATCTCTTTCAATTACTCCAGGCAACAATTCTGCAACTGCAAAATCTTTGGCTGCTTGTTGGATCATTAAATGTTCTTCGGTAAGATTAAAATCCATATTTTTGTGAAGTTATTTGTTCTTAAAATAGAGGACAAAAGTAATTATTAAATATTAAATTTCAAACGTTTTCGTAATTTTAGCCAATGATTAAAGAATCCTATAATGTTATTGGAGTAATGTCGGGAACCTCGCTTGACGGAATTGATTTGGCGCGTATTCATTTCACAAATATTGATAAAAAATGGACGTTTGAAATCCACGAAAGTGACACTATTCCGTATCCGATTACTTGGTTGAACAAACTAAAAATTGCGGTTGGTTTTTCTGAAAAAGAGCTCAAAGAATTGAATGAAAATTACACTAAATTTCTAGGTACAACAATAAAAAAATTTATAAACAAATACAATATTGTTACTCTTGATGCGGTTTGTTCGCACGGACATACTATTTTGCATCAACCTCAAAACGGATTTACATTACAGATTGGCAACTTACGCCAATTAGCGACTATTGTTGGCGAAAGAGTAGTTTGCGATTTTAGAGTTCAAGATGTACAATTGGGTGGACAAGGAGCGCCTTTGGTTCCGGTTGGTGACAGGATTTTATTTTCTGAATATGATTATTGTTTGAATTTAGGTGGATTTTCTAATATTTCTTTTGAAGAAAATACTACAAGAATTGCTTTTGATGTTTCACCTGTCAATACCGTTTTGAATTTTTATGCCAATATGTTAGGGTTGGATTATGACGATAAAGGGCAACTAGCACGTTCAGGAAAAATCAATTCTGAATTATTAATTGAATTAAATGAGTTAGATTACTACAAAAAAACATTTCCAAAATCACTTGGATTTGAGTTTGTAAAAGAGATTGTACTTCCATTATTAGCGAATTATTCTATATCAATTGAAGACAAAATGTGTACTTTTACTGAACATGTCGGAATACAAATTGCATTAGCTTTAGATTGCTTCGTTCCTCGCAATGACAAGCATGGGAAGTTATTTATTACTGGTGGGGGTGCATACAATGATTTTTTAATTGAAAGAACGCAACATTATTTACCAAAAATTGAAATCATAATTCCTAACACTAAAATAATAGAATACAAAGAAGCTTTGATTTTTGCATTGCTTGGTGTTTTAAAGTTACGGAATGAAATTAATGTTTTGAGTAGTGTAACTGGTGCAAAAATGGATCACAGTTCTGGAATTATTTTATAATTACAAAGCCAAAAATTAAAAAAACCTCTCAATTTCTTGAGAGGTTTTTTAGTATATTCTATTCGGAAAATTTAAAACTTATCTTTTGATTACTCTTATAGTTTGTGTATTTTCTCCTTGAGATACAATTACATTGTACACTCCTGATGGATAATTAGCACCTACTTGAAGGTTTTCGATATCTGTTACTTCAACATTTCTGTTTTCTACTTGTTTACCTAACATATCATACACTCTAATTTGTATCACACTTTCTGACGCTGTTTTAATGTTAAACATAAAGTCTTCTGCAAATGGGTTAGGATAAGCGATAGCTTTGAATTCATTTGAAATAGTTGAATTCGTTTTTGTTACGGCAGGCGTAGTAATTGTACAAACGCTTCCATAAGGACCCCATACACCGTCAATTTTTACAGCTACTCTTATAGAATAATTTGTGCTTGGTAAAAGAGCTTCTATTGGTAATGACACTGCAAATAAATTTAAAGTTATTTTACCCAATTGATTTTCTAAAACCTTATCATATCCTAAAGAAGTATTGTATAAATTAAATCGGTAGTCTGTTGCTCCAGATACTGCAACTGCTGTAAATACTTCTGAATAACTACTAGCAGTTACACCACATTGTATCGGACGAATTTTTGTAGTAGGGAACGGCATTGTAGTGAAATTACATCCTTCAGTGTATGGAAAATAAGTACCATTGGTATTACTTAAAGCTACTTCTACTAGATACGTTGTACCAAATGCTCTGATAGGTAATGGCACTTGACTAAAGCTGAATTTATTCAATCCCGTAGTAATAATATGAACTGCATTTGTTACCGTATTTGTTATTCTAAATCTATACGAAGTTACATTGGCTGCAATAGTACAAGTAACAAATTGATTCATTGAAGTTAAAGTTGTACCACATCCTTGAATTACTGTAGTAGGTGTTGGAGTACTAACCAAACATGGTGGTCCAAAACTAACACCTCCGTTTATAGAAACTTCTATTTGATAAAGTGTCGCTAATGTAATTCCACTGAAATAAGTATTAGATAAAGCAATTGAATTAACCGGTCTTGAAACAGTCTGTACTACATTGGTAACCATATTTCTTAATCTAAAGATATAAGTATTAACTCCAATTACATAAGGTGTTACTATAGTTACGGCTAAATTAGTGATAGTCGAACCACATGAAACTCCTACTGTAAAGGTATTCACTGTGATAGTTAAATTCAATGTAGCAATATTACATCCAACTGTACTGGTATATACACCACTTGTTGTATAAGTTGTACCATTACCGTAAGGGCCAGACCAAGTGTAAGAACCTACGGCTGTAACTGTTGTACTTCCTAATGTAGGTTGCGTTCCTGTTACTACCCAAGCACATGTTGTTGTATTAAAGACAGCTGTTTGGTAACAAGCTAATGTTGGCATAGCTGGTTGTGTTCCTGAAACTACCCATGAACATGATGTTGTATTGAAATTTGCAGTTTGCCAACACGCCAATCCTGTTGGAGCAGCTGGTTGTGATCCTGATACATCCCACATACATGTTGTATTATTAAACATTGCCGTTTGCCAGCAAGCCAATCCTGTTGGAGCAGCTGGTTGTGTTCCTGAAACTACCCAAGAACATGTTCCAGAACTAATTGACACATTATCGATAAACCAACCAGGTGCGGCAACTGAATTATCAGTAGCTATTTTCCAACGCAATTTAACGGGTTGATTAAAAGCTGCAGCTGGAAGATTTACAACAGAGTTAATAAAACCAAATGAATTTCCTGACCATGCTGATTGACCACCTATTGGAGAGGCAAAGCTTGTACTAATTGTACTGTTATAACCACCTGAAGTAAAACTACCACCGGCTGCTAAAATTCCAACAAAAGAACCTCCATTTATACTTATTTCAAGTTGGCCTCCATCGTAAGTCGCTTCTAAATTATAATTATTTTTAAAATTTAATACAGCACCAGTTCCTACATTAATGGTAGGACTAGTAAGTGATTTTATGTGAACAGTTGGTACATCATTTATAAAAGCAGCATTTGGTGCTGAACTAAAAGCAGCTGTTGAAGTTACCCAATTTGTACCATCAGTAGTAGCAGATACCCATCCTGAAGGTAATGCTGGAGCAGAAACTCCATCAAAGTTTTCATTTGTTTGACTTGCATCAACAAAAATAGCAGTTTGCCAACAAGCCAATCCTGTTGGAGCAGCTGGTTGTGTTCCTGTTACTACCCACTGACAGGTTGTTGTATTGAAACTTGCAGACTCATAACAGGCTAATCCTGTTGGTGCTGTTGGTTGTGTACCTGTTACTACCCATGAACATGTTGTTGTGTTGAAACTTGCAGACTCATAACACGCTAATGTTGGTTGTGCTGGTTGTGTTCCTGTTACATCCCACTGACATGTTGAATTGTTGAAATTAGCTGTTTCATAACAAGCTAATCCTGTTGGAGCCGCTGGTTGAGTACCTACTATATCGTATTGACAAGTTGTGCCATTAAATACAAATGATTGATAACAAGGTAATATTGGATTAGAAGGCGTCCATGTTAATGTTCCTGATCCACATTGCGTTGCAACCCAACCGGTAGTTGGAGGATATAATCCAGACACAGTAGTGCTGGTCATATAACCTGTGTCACCTATATTACCACAACACCATAAAACCCATTTTACCCCATCAAAAGAAACATGTAAGTCAGGGTTGATTGTCCAATCAAAAGAATACTTACCATTAAGTAATCCTACGTTGGTAAACAATCCACTTAAATTGTTACATCCACCTGTAATAGTAACATTAATATTAGATGCTGGAGGTAATGGTTGAGAACCAGTTACATCCCAAATACATGTTACTGTATTAAATGTTGCTGTTTGGTAACATGCTAATCCGTTTGGTGCAGCTGGTTGTGTTCCTGTTACATCCCATGAACATGTTGTTGTGTTGAAACTTGCTGATTCATAACATGCTAATGTTGGTTGTGCTGGTTGTGTACCAGTTACATCCCATGAACATGTTGTTGTGTTGAAACTTGCAGACTCATAACATGCTAATATTGGTTGTATTGGTTGTGTTCCTGTAACATCCCATGAACATGTTGTTGTGTTGAAACTTGCAGACTCATAACATGCCAATGTTGGTTGTGCAGGTTGTGTTCCTGTTACATCCCATGAACATGTTGTAGTGTTGAAACTTGCAGACTCGTAACAAGCTAATGTTGGTTGTGCTGGTTGTGTACCTGTTACATCCCATGAACATGTTGTTGTGTTGAAAATTGCTGACTCGTAACATGCTAATGTTGGTTGTGCTGGTTGTGTTCCTGTTACATCCCACTGACATGTTGTTGTGTTGAAACTTGCAGACTCGTAACAAGCTAATGTTGGTTGTGCAGGTTGTGTTCCTGTTACATCCCATGAACATGTTGTTGTATTGAAACTTGTAGACTCATAACACGCTAATGTTGGTTGTGCTGGTTGTGTTCCTGTTACATCCCACTGACAGGTTATTGTGTTGAAGTTTGCAGTTTCATAACAGGCTAATGTTGGCATGGTT
>JAYVFV010000238.1:0-7878 GCA_043772885.1 Flavobacteriales bacterium | reverse complement strand
ATAATTTAAGGAGGCAAATATAAGGATTATTCCATAATTTGTTCGTTCAGGAAAGGGATATTTACCATTTGATTTTTCGATTATTGGATTGTTCGATTATTAGACTTTGAACTTAAAAAATATTTCGAAAAGCTCAGTGTGACGATATGTAAATCTACAGCCAATATAAAAAACCAATGTCAGCATGAGCTTGTCGAAGACCTTTTATCAACATTGTTTCGTGATTTCGAATAATCGAACAATCCAATAATAGAACAATCGACCATTCAATTTTTTACCACTGTAAACGAATTAGTGTTGGCCGTGTAAAAATAATAAAAAGGTGCTGTTTCGTTGGTTGTAATTTGGATTCCGTCAAATGGGAAAGAAGTAGTTTCAGATTTGAAAATAATAGTGGTTTGTTTCGGAATCGTATTTATTTTTAGATAAGATGTAGCTGCATTTGTAAAAACCAATCGGTAGGTGTTTTTTTCAGCATCCAAAAAATAGACTAAAAAAACGGAGTCAGAATTGTCTTCTGTATCTAAAATAATAGCAAAATCGTTAGCGCCATCATTATTATAATCGCCATACGCTATTGAATTATTGAAGCGTTTACTATCTTCAATTAACTTGTAAGTTGTGCCATTAACAATTAAATTGCTCACTATTGTTGCTAAAATTGAAGCATCAATTTTAATGCGTTTGGGTTGCGGTTTGAAATTTTTAAATTCCGATTTTAAAATGATATCTTCAACAGCAACGTAGCCAACAGGTTTCTCTGAAAGCTTAATCGGTTTAACAGCATAGATGGCTACAAAGCCGTTTTTTGTTTCTCTTTCAACTAAAGAGGCATCGACGTAGATGTGGTTTTCATTTTCTTTATCAATGACTTTGGTGTAGATTTTTGTGCCGAATTTTAATTCATAAAGCGTATTGTATCGCGCTATATTTGGTGTCCTACGTACCTTGGTATCTTCATTTATGATGATATTTTCGATAGCACACAAACCATATTTTTGAAGCGAATCGTTTTTATTGCTGACAATAGAGTCGTCGTATTCAACTTCATCAGTGTTTAAAAAAGTTTTTGTTATAATGTTATCCCTTGACGGAAATTTTAATAACAATAACATCGACACAATCACTAAAAATATAATGATTAGGTTGGTTTTATTTTTACTAATAAAATTGATAAATGAAAATTTCAAGAGGAATAATTTTAATTAAACTACAAAAAACAATTCTGCAAACTTTTTTGTAAGTTAATCAATTCTACTCATTTAGAGTAATTCTTCGATGTGTTTTTTTATATTGGAAGCTATTTTTTTGGTTGGTAAATCATTAGAATCGGTACCAAATGGATCTTCGATTTCTTCGGCAATGAGCTCTAAACTTGCAAAAACATAAAAAATAAAGATGATAACTGGAATGCAATAATAACCCAAACTAAAGGCATATCCAAAAGGCAAACTCATCACATAAAAGAAAATAAATTTTTTGATAAAAGCGCTGTAAGAGTAGGGAATAGGTGTGTTTTTAATTCGCTCACAAGCGCCACAAACTTCGGTAAACGATTGCAATTCGGAGTTTAAAAGAATGAGTTGATTTCCAGAAATTTTCCCCTTTTCGTACAAATCATTGACTTTGTGAAAAAGCATTTGAGCCACCATATTGGGTAGGTGATTTTTGTGATCTATTTCTAAATCGACATCGTCAAAAAGTAACTGGCTAACTTCTTCGTCACTTAAATAGTTCGATAAAACTTTAGCATAAGTTGGAATTAAAGACCTAAAATAATTACGGTCGTTCTTATCTTTCAGCATCGCCGAAAGTTTAATCGCCAAATTTCTAGAATTGTTGACTAAAGCACCCCATAATTTTCGTCCTTCCCACCAACGATCGTAAGCGGTGTTGGTTCGGTATGCCAATAATAACGAAATCACAAAACCAAGAATTCCATGCATTATAGAAATGTTTTTCACATGACTGTCTTCAGAAAGTTGCCAATATGCAGTTTCCAAATAGCAAATAATTCCAGAATAGCTACCAATAAGTAACATCATCGGAATAAGTTGACGAAAAGTATCCGATTTATGAAATCGAAAAATAAAAATTAACCAGTCTTTTGGGTTGTATTGTACCATAATATTTTTTAGCTAATGTAATTCCAAATGTTCTTTTTTTTACTCAATTCGATAAATACGTTTCGCAATGTGGCATGTTCCTGTTTTGCCATTGAAGCATCGCTTTTTAATAATTTAATTGCGTGATTTCTCGCCAATAATAAGATGTCACGGTCTTTTACCAAATCGGCAATTTGTAAATTTAAAACGCCACTTTGCTGGGTTCCCATAATATCGCCAGGACCTCGTAATTTCAAATCGACTTCTGCTATTACGAATCCGTCGTTGGTTTGAACCATCGTTTCAATTCGGGTTTTAGTGTCGTTGTTTAATTTGAAACTCGTCATTAAAATGCAATAACTTTGTTCGGCGCCACGACCAACGCGACCACGCAATTGATGGAGTTGTGATAAGCCAAAACGCTCGGCACTTTCAATTACCATGACACTGGCGTTGGGAACGTTAACGCCAACTTCGATTACAGTTGTTGCTACCATAATGTTGGTTTTGCCTTCTACAAATCGTTTCATTTCGGATTCCTTTTCGGAAGGTTTCATTTTTCCATGAAGGATGGAAATGCTGTATTGCGGCAACGGAAAATCACGAGAAATACTTTCATAACCATCCATCAAATCTTTGTAATCCATTTTTTCACTTTCTTGAATTAACGGATAGACGATGTAAATTTGTCGTCCTTTTGCGATTTCGTCTTTTAAGAATTTCCATACTTTAAGTCGATTCGTATCAAAGCGATGCACCGTTTGTATTTCTTTTCGTCCCGGAGGCATTTCGTCAATAACCGAAATATCGAGATCGCCATACAAACTCATCGCCAAAGTCCTCGGAATAGGAGTAGCCGTCATGACTAAAACGTGTGGTGGAATTTCATTTTTCTTCCATAATTTAGAACGCTGCTCTACACCAAATCGGTGTTGCTCATCAATAATCGCCAAACCTAAATTTTGGAATTGTACTTTGTCTTCTAGTAACGCATGTGTTCCTATTATAATATCTAACGAACCATTTTCTAGTGCTTCATGAATGACTTTTCTTTCTGAAGTTTTGGTTGAGCCAGTCAGTATTTTTATACTTAGGTTCAATCCTTTAGCCAATTCTGTTAAACCAATAAAATGCTGATTTGCCAGAATTTCTGTCGGCGCCATCAAACAACTTTGAAAACCATTGTCTTTGGCCAAAAGCATACACATTAACGCGACTATTGTTTTTCCAGAACCAACATCGCCTTGTAATAATCGGTTCATTTGCGCATTGCTGCCAAGGTCATTTCGAATTTCCTTCAACACGCGTTTTTGCGCGTTGGTCAAATCGAATGGTAAATGATTGTTGTAAAAATCATTGAAATTGTTTCCTACTTTTTCAAACGGATGTCCTTTGATTTTGTGCTTCCGAATGAGATTTTTGGTAATCAATTGCAATTGGATAAAAAACAACTCTTCGTATTTCAAACGGAATTGCGCTTTCGCCAAAAGCTCCTGACTTTTCGGAAAATGAATGTTAAAAACTGCATCATTTTTGGGAAGTAATTTTAATTCATCCAAAAGATAAAATGGTAACGTTTCTGTAAAAACCGACTTAATTTCAACAAACAATTGCTGCATCATTTTATTGACGACTTTGTTGGTAATTCCTCTTTGCGATAATTTCTCAGTACTTGGATAAACAGGTTGCATCGCACTTCGCAAGCTGGCTTTGTGTTCTTCTAGCAATTCCATTTCGGGATGCGCCATGTTGAAAGTCGCTCCGAATTGCGTCACTTTTCCGAAGATGACATAAACGATATTGAGTTTTAAACTTTCCCGAATCCATTTCTGACCTTGAAACCAAACGAGTTCCATTTCGCCGGTTTCATCCACGAAAGTGGCAACCAAACGCGATTTGGCCTTACCTTGTTCGACCGTTTTAATGTGAATGATTTTGCCGATAATCTGAACTTCCGAGTTTGTTCCAAGACTTTGGGAATGAAGTTGGTTGATTTTGTAATACCGTGTTCTATCAATATAACGATTCGGATACAAATTAATTAAATCGGAATACTTGTGAATGTTCAATTCTTTGCGCAGCAAATCGCCGCGCTGTGGACCAACGCCTTTTAAGTATTCTATCGGAGTGTCGAATAATTTATTCAATTGGCATAAATAGAGTTGAACCAATGCGAAGATAGATTTTTATTAGGAAATTTGAAAATGCATTTTATAAAAACTCTGTGTATCTTTGTTATACTTTATCTACAACTATGCGCTATATCCTTTTAGTATTTTTTTCGACAGTTTCTTTTGCTCAACAAACTAGTAAAGTTGATTTTATTGATTTGAAAGGATTGATAGAACCCAATTACAATGAGAAAACCATTTCCGGATTTATCATCTATCATTTTAATGTCAAATCAACTATTGATACCATACGAATTGACGCTAAGAATATCGATTTTTCGAAAGTTCTAATTAATAACAAAGAAGTAAAATTTATATCTAATACTAAAGAATTAAAGCTCTTTGAAGGATATTCATTAGGAAAAAATACGCTGAGTTTCAATTATAAAGCGACTCCAAAGCAAACACTTTATTTTATTGGCGAAGGCGATAATCTGCAAATGTGGACACAAGGTCAAGGGAAATATACCAGCCATTGGTTACCCTGTTTTGATGATGTGAATGAAAAAGTTGTCTTTAATTTGTCGGTGGTTTATGATTCGAAATTCAATGTGATCTCAAATGGAAAATTAGATAATGTTGCTCCGCATAGGAACAATAGTCAGGTTTGGAATTTCTCAATGAAAAAACCAATGTCTTCCTATCTCGTTATGCTAGCTATTGGAAAATTCGATAAAAAAGTAGGAAGATCTAATTCTCGAATTCCATTAGAATGGTATTACAGTCAAGCTGATGTGGCAAAGGTAGAACCAACGTATCGCTACTCGAAACAAATGTTTGATTTTTTAGAAAAGGAAATCGGAGTGAAGTACCCGTGGGGAATATATCGACAAGTTCCCGTGCGTGATTTTTTATATGGCGGAATGGAAAACACTACGGCAACCATTTTTGCACAAGATTACGTTACTGACGCTGTGGGTTTTAACGACAGAAATTATGTTAATGTGAATGCTCATGAATTAGCTCATCAATGGTTTGGCGATATGGTTACGGCAAAATCAGGGAAACATCATTGGTTGCAGGAAGGTTTTGCTACCTATTATGCTTTATTGGCAGAAAAAGATGTTTTTGGTAAAGATTATTTTTACCATCAAATCTATAAAACGGCGTTGCAATTACGGAATGCCGCTAAAACAGATACGATTCCGGTGCTAAATGAAAGAGCAAGTTCGTTGTCGTTTTATCAAAAAGGAGCTTGGGCATTGTATGCTATTAGGGAAGCTATTGGTGAAAAGGCATTCCAAAAAGCGGTCAAATCGTATTTAAAAAAATACCAATTTAAAAATGTAGAAACCGATGATTTCTTAGCTGAAATTAAGAAAGTTGCTAATTTTGACACCGACAATTTCAAGAAAGTTTGGTTAGAAGATTACCATTTTCCGGCTGAAGAAGTCAATCGATTGTTAGAAAAAAATGCTTTTATTCAGCGATTGTTGGATGTTCAAAAGTATAAGAACAAACCCTTTTCCGAAAAGGAAATCTATTTTACAGAAACAATGAAATCGGATGCATATTTTCCAGTAAAAACAGAAATAATTTACCAAATTGCCAATGTTCCGTTTGCAGAAAGGCAAAAGCTATTGGATTTAGCCATGCAAACCAACTCGCTAGAAGTCCGCAGATCTATTGCCAATACGTTTGTTAAAGTGCCGTCGGAATTCAAATCGCAATACGAGTCACTTCTAAACGACAATTCCTATTACACCAAAGAAGTTGCTTTAAGCAGTTTGTGGGAAAGTTTTCCAGAGGAACGTGAGAAGTATTTAGAAATTGCTAAAAATTGTGAAGGAAACAACGATAAGTCGCTTAGAATTCAATACTTAACCTTATCGCAATCGTCTAAAGTTTTGGCTGCCGATGATAAAGAATATGGCTATAAAGAATTGCAAAATTATACGTCATCCAATTTCGAAAGTTCGATTCGTCAAAATGCAATCGACGCTATTTTATCGATTAATTCAAAAGATGAAATTATGCTTAAGAATTTAATCAACGCTATGTCGCACTTTAAATGGCAGTTTTCCAAATACGCGAAAGATCAAATAAGAGTGTTGTTGAAAAAGAATGAAATGCGATTGTTATTTGAAAAAATACTGATAGAATTAAATCCGAACGATCAAGCGCAACTCAAAAAACTGTTGTAGTTACAAAAAGCTGGTTACTTCATTTTTCAAGAAATCTAAAGCTAAAGTACTCGTTGATGCTACTTCCAATTGATTGCTCAAAATAGTTTCTCTAAATCTATCAGCCGAAGTGATTTCAGAATTTAGTGCTGTTTTTCTAAGGTTTTGAATCACTGTGTTTTTTGCAGTTAGTATCATTAACCAACATTCATCAGAAACATAAATTTGCTGCGCTAAATTGTGTTCAAATTCTTGCTCTATGTGTTGGATTACTAAATTTTGATACGCCATTTTATCATCGTTAAGTGGCGCAACACGAATTAATAATTTAGTCGGATTGATGCGTTCTAAAAACAACGTCAATCGCTCATAAGCTTGTAAACGCAATGGCAATCCGAGTTTTTGATTTTCTTTTTGCACCAACCAACGACGTGTATTTTGTTGATCTTTAAAATACGAATTGAACAAAAAATAAGCAACGCCACCCGTTATTATAGCGGGTAAAGTATAAAAAGTCAATTCCATAATTTTGTCAGTCTCCATGAGTTGTATAACAATAAATTTTTCTGTCAACAAAGGAAAACAAATTTTAGCTGGCAAGCAATAAAATAGTTAATAAATCAAACCGATTGTGTTTGTATGTAAAGAGAAGTAAGTCTATTTTTGTATTTTTACGAATCAACTCAAAATGCAAAAATACCTTTCTCAACTCAACGAAGCACAGCAAGAACCTGTTTTACAAAAAGACGGACCGATGATAATAATCGCCGGAGCTGGTTCTGGTAAAACGCGTGTGCTGACGATGCGTATTGCGTATTTGATGAGCTTGGGTGTTGATGCTTTTTCGATTCTGGCATTGACATTTACCAACAAAGCGGCTAGGGAAATGAAGAAACGTATTTCCGAAATTGTTGGTTCCAACGAAGCTAAGAATTTATGGATGGGAACTTTTCATTCTGTATTTGCCAGAATTCTTCGTTCGGAAGCGTCCAAATTAGGATTTCCTTCCAACTTTACCATTTACGATACGCAAGATAGTGTGCGATTAATTTCGGCGATTATAAAAGAAATGCAACTGGATAAAGACGTTTACAAACCCAAGCAAGTGTTAAGCAGAATTTCGTCCTATAAAAATTCACTAATTACGGTGAAAGCCTATTTCAACAATCCCGAATTACAAGAATCGGATGCCATGAGTAAGAAACCGCGTTTGGGAGAAATTTACCAGAATTACGTTGATCGCTGTTTTAAAGCGGGAGCAATGGATTTTGATGATTTGCTATTAAAAACCAACGAATTACTGAACCGTTTTCCGGATGTGTTGGCGAAATACCAAGATCGTTTTCGCTACATCATGGTCGATGAGTACCAAGACACGAATCACTCACAGTATTTGATTGTTCGCGCATTGTCGGATCGATTTCAAAATATTTGCGTCGTTGGTGATGATGCTCAAAGTATTTATGCCTTTCGAGGTGC
>JAYVFV010000237.1:0-7921 GCA_043772885.1 Flavobacteriales bacterium | reverse complement strand
TATTACTAATTTTTTTTTTGAATGTGGATTTGTCATTTTGAGGCACGAAGAATCTCCCCAAACAAAAACAATTCAAAATTAATAACTATTCCTTGCTTATGAAGCATACTATTTTATAATTTGCGGTTAATAATCGCCATTTAAAAAAGTAAACGCCATGTTAGAATTTGAAGAAGGTTACCATGTTTATTGTGTCTATATCAACACCAATAAAGCTAAGACAGTTTTATATACAGGGCTAACAAATAATTTAAAAAGGAGACTTCAGGAGCACAAGGATAAATTAAATCCTAATTCTTTTGCCTCAAGATATAATGTACATTACCTTTTATATTTTGAAAAATTTACTTGGATTCAATTAGCAATTGCCCGTGAAACGGAAATAAAAGGATGGTTAAGAATTAAAAAAAATAGACTTAGTCAAAACAATGAATCCGGAATTAAATTTTCTAAATCATCTGTTTGAATAGGATTGAGATTCTTCGCAAGCTCAGAATGACAAAATACTAAAACTTTTTTTCAATAAAATGAAGTACTTTAAACGTCTTCCCTCTTTAATTATAATTAATTTCTAAATAGTAATCAGCCTTTCTTCAGCACGAAAAATGACCACACTTTGTCATTCTGAGGTACTAAGAATCTCCACTAACAGCGCAAAATACTAATTCAATTCTTTTTTCAAAAACTGCGCAGTGTAACTGGTTTTGTTTTTTATAATTTCTTCTGGAGTTCCTTTGCAAATGATTTCGCCACCACCTTTTCCACCTTCCATACCGATGTCGATTATGTAATCGGCAAGTTTAATCACATCCATATTGTGTTCGATTATAAGTACTGTATTTCCTTTATCCACTAAGGAATTGATTACATTCATCAACACACGAATGTCTTCAAAATGCAAACCAGTTGTAGGTTCGTCCATAATGTAAAACGTATTTCCTGTGTCTTTTTTAGAAAGCTCTGTCGCTAGTTTTATACGTTGCGCTTCACCACCAGAAAGTGTGGTGCTTTGTTGTCCTAAAGTAATATATCCCAAACCAACATCCTGAATCGTTTTTACTTTTCGGAATATTTTCGGAATGTTTTCAAAATACACAACCGCTTCATCCACCGTCATGTTCAACACATCGGAAATCGATTTTCCTTTATAGCGAATTTCCAATGTTTCTCTGTTAAAACGTTTCCCTAAACAGGTTTCACATTCGACATATACATCGGGCAAGAAACTCATTTCAATCGTTCGCACGCCACTTCCTTCACAGGTTTCGCAGCGTCCACCGTTGACGTTGAAACTGAAACGTCCAGCTTTGTAACCGCGAATCATCGCTTCTGGCGTTTGTGTAAATAGGTTTCTAATTTCGCTAAAAGCATCGGTATATGTCGCCGGGTTGGAGCGTGGTGTTCGTCCAATCGGACTCTGATCAATGTCAATTACTTTATCAATATGTTCTAAACCTTCAATTTTTTTATACGGTTGTGGTTTTTTGACGCCATTAAAATAATACGCATTTAGGATAGGGTAAAGCGTTTCGTTAATCAAGGTCGATTTGCCACTTCCTGAAACACCCGTTACGCAAATGAGTTTTCCCAATGGCAATTCGATGGAAACGTTTTTTAGATTGTTTCCGGTAGCTCCAGTCAGTTTTAGTGTTTTACCATTTCCTTCACGGCGTTTTTTTGGAACCTCAATTTCCTTTTCTCCGTTGATGTATTGCGCGGTTAATGTATGTGCTGCCAATAATTGTTGAGGCGTTCCTTCGCTGATAATTTTGCCACCGTATTTTCCAGCTTTCGGACCGATATCAATCACCCAGTCGGCACGAACAATCATATCTTTGTCGTGTTCTACAACAAGTACCGAATTCCCAATATCGCGTAAATTCTCCAATGAGTTGATCAATCGGTCGTTGTCTCTTTGGTGCAAACCAATACTCGGTTCGTCCAAAATATAAAGTACACCAACGAGTTGCGAACCGATTTGTGTCGCCAAACGAATACGCTGTGCTTCACCACCAGAAAGTGATTTTGAACTTCGGCTCAATGCTAAATAATTCAGTCCAACATCCATTAAAAAGGTCAATCGCGATTTGATTTCCTTGATGACTTCGGTAGCAATCGCTTTTTGTTTTTCGGTTAAATGCTGCTCTAATTCTGCAAACCAAATCGTCAATTCCGAAATATCCATTGCTGATAAATCGGCTATATTTTTATCGTTGATTTTGAAGTATAAAGATTCTTTTTTCAATCGTGAACCATGACATTCGGGACAATCGATTTCATCCATGAATTCCTTCGCCCAGCGTTTTAGGGAAGCCGAACCACTTTCGTCATGCTGGTTTTTGATAAAATGAGAAATCCCGTCAAAGTCAATTTTATAATCTTTTGTAACTCCGGCAGCAGTTGATTTGACAGAGAATTTTTCATTGCCACCATTCATAATCATATCCATAGCTTCTGCTGGAATTTTATCAATCGCATCGTTCAACGTGAATCCAAATTTTTCGCCAATGATTTCCAATTGCTTGAACATCCACGAGCTTTTGTATTCGCCAAGAGGAGCAAAGCCACCTGCTTTTATCGATAATTTCGGATTTGGAATAATCTTTTTTTCGTTGATTTGATGGATAGTTCCCAATCCGTTACAAGCGTCGCAGGCTCCTTTTGGAGAGTTGAACGAAAACAAATTCGGCTCCGGATTTTGATACGAAATTCCAGTTGTTGGACACATCAACGTCCGACTAAAATAGCGCACTTCCTTGCTGTCCTGTTCAATCACCATCATGATATCATCTCCGTGATACATAGCAGTATTGATGCTTTCTGACAAACGTTTATCGGTATCGGCATCATCTTCAATCTGCATTCTGTCAATAACAATTTCGATATCGTGTGTTTTGTAACGATCGAGTTTCATTCCGACAAGGATATCCTGAATTTGTCCATTCACACGCACTTTTACAAAACCTTGTTTGGCAATCTGCTGGAACAATTCGGCGTAATGTCCTTTACGAGCGCGAATTACAGGAGCGAGAATGTTAATGCGTTTTCCTTTAAAATTCTCGATAATCAATTCTTTGATTTGATCATCCGAATAGGAAACCATTTTTTCACCCGTGTTGTAACTGTAGGCATCGGCGGCACGTGCAAAAAGCAAACGCAGGAAATCGTATATTTCGGTAATCGTTCCCACGGTAGAACGTGGCGATTTGCTGGTGGTTTTTTGTTCAATGGCAATGACTGGTGAAAGTCCGTCGATTTTATCTACGTCGGGACGCTCCAATCCGCCAAGGAACTGCCGCGCATACGCCGAAAAAGTTTCGATATAACGACGCTGTCCTTCGGCATAAATAGTATCAAAAGCCAACGACGATTTTCCCGAGCCTGAAAGTCCAGTGATAACCACCAATTTTTCCCTAGGAATGGAAACGTCAATGTTTTTGAGATTATGAACGCGAGCGCCAGTAATTTCTATAGTATTTTCGATGTCAATCATAGCAATTTTATTCCAAATGCAAAGGTATTGATTTTAGATGAAATTTTTAGACGCCGATTCATTCTTAAATAAAGAATTAACATAAAAAAAACGCCAACAAATTGCTGGCGTTTTAGGCTTTACCACGAATTACACGAATTAGCACGAATTAATTTACTTCGTCCGTTCGCTTTGCTCGGGTGTGGAAATTAGTGTAATTGGTGGTTACTTTTATTCTTTTACAAATTCCTCAAATGTTTTTAAAACAAACGGAATGTTATTCGTTGTTGCTTGTTTTAAATAAGTAGCTTGGTATTTTGTTTTTAATGCTTTGAATTCATTATCGGCAGTGTCGAAAAGTTGTTTAACTAATTCCATATTTTCTAATTGGGAACTTGAAGGTGCTTTGAAATTTCCAGTAACATTTGCATACAAATCGCCTAATTTTTCTCTTAATTGCGGTTCGGCGCCACCAACATAACCGTCGCCAGTTGTTACTACCATTTTGGCTTTTAGTGTTTCAAAAGCGGTTTTTATTTTGGTTCCTTCTTTAGCGAAACTTTTGTTTTTTTCGATGGCTTGCGTGAGTAATTTCACTGTTTCATCGATTTCATAAACACTGTATGCTAATTTTTCATTCATGTTGAACAATGCTCTAGTTGTTTCTGTTTGTGACTTTCTATCGGCTGCGCTTACTGCACTTTTGGGATCATTTTTTACAGAGAAAGTATGAGAATAGACTTCTTTTCCTTTGGTAACAACCACTTTATAATTTCCTTCGATGACTCTTGGTGCTGTAAATCCGGCATAGGAAATTGTTTTTCCAACAGCGATTTTCGGATTTTTCATGTTGTAATTCCAATTCACCACATTGATTCCTTTTTGTTTTCCTGGAATTAATGAAACGATTTTTTTTCCGTTTTCATCTTGAATTTCCATATCCATTTTACCAAGTGTATGACGTTTTTTTAGATAGTAGATAATTTGTGTACTGGTATCGGGATTGTTTCCAACAAACTCCATTTCGGTTGCAGTTGTTCCGAAGTTCGATTGTTCTTCAATGACAGCCGGTTTTAAATTGAAGAAATGCAAATCTTTGTTCAATACATCTTGATTGATTTGGCGTAACGGAGTGATATCATCCAAAATAATAATTCCTCTACCGTGTGTTGCCATTACTAAATCGTTGGTTTTTTTGTTTAATTCCATATAATGAATAGCAACAGAAGGCATTTCGTTAGTGAAATGCGACCAATTAGAACCACCATCAATGGTGATGTACAACCCTTTTTCAGTTCCTAAATACAGCAAGTTTTCATTTACAAAATCTTCTTGAATGTTGCGTACAAATCCGTCTACATCGGCAGTGATGATTGATTTCCATGTTTTTCCGTAATCCGTAGTTTTATAAGTGTAAGGCGTGTAATCATTTTTGGCATGACCTTCAAAAACAGCATACGCTATTCCGGCTCCAAATATGCTCGCTTCGATATGATAACACCAAGTGTTTTTTGGTAAACCAATCACATTTGCAATCACATTTGTCCATGTTTTTCCGCCATCTTGTGTCACTTGAATGTTTCCGTCATCGGTTCCTGCCCAAATTACATTTTCGTTTACAGGCGATTCAGCGATGGTGAATATCGTACAATGATTTTCGGCACCTGAATTGTCTTTTGATAATCCACCCGAATTTTCCTGATTCATTTTTACTTTATCATTGGTTGTTAAATCGGGAGAAATTTTCACCCAACTTTTCCCCATATCTTCCGATTTGTGAACGAATTGACTTCCCATATAAAAGCGATCCGGTTGCTTTTTGCTGATTTCCATTGGAGCATTCCAGTTGAAACGCAATTTAGGATCTCCTTTAACAGCTAATGGCTGAATGGTAACCAATTCTTGTGAATCGGTATTGTAACGCCACACATTTTCGGCACCTTGCATTTCGCTGTAAATGATATTTTTTGTTGGATGTTTGATTACTCTAAATCCGTCACCTTGCCCGATACGCGTCCAATCTCTAGACTCGATTCCACCCGGACTTTTAGAAGGACCATACCAAGAACCATTATCTTGTAATCCACCGTAAACATTATAAGGTTCTTTGTCGTCAATACTTACATGATAAAATTGCGATACCGGTATATTAGCTACCATTTCCATCGTGGCACCGCCATCCCAACTTCTGTAAACACCACCATCGGTTCCACAAAATAGTCGATTGCTATCATTAGTGTCAAAAAGAATATCATGAATATCGGAGTGCATGTTTCCTAAGTTTTTGAATGTCTTTCCGCCATCGCGACTAATAGAACCACTTAATCCACCTTTAACAACAATATCTGGATTTTTAGGATCGACAACAATTCTAGAAAAGTAGAAAGGACGAACCACCAATCCGAAATCACTATTTAAATGTTTCCAAGAAGCACCCGCATCTTCAGAACGATACAATCCATTAAGATTGCTTTTTTCAGTTTCGAGAACGGAATATAAAATATTGGAATTAGAAGGCGCAATTGCAATTGCAATTCTCCCTAGTTTTCCTTGCGGGAATCCGTTGTGGATTTTGTTCCATGTTTTTCCACCATCGGTTGATTTGTATAAGGCAGATTGTGTGCCACCCGAACTAAACGACCAACCCGTTCTTCTGAATTCCCAAAACGAAGCGTACATTATATTTGTATTGTTGGCATCCATAACCAAATCAGAGCAACCAGTTTTGTTATCAACATAAAACACTTTTTGCCAAGTAGTTCCACCGTCGGTTGATTTGTAGATTCCTCTTTCATCGCTATCTCCCCAAAGTGCTCCTAAAACACCAACCCAAACGGTATTACTATTTGTAGGATCAACAATAATAGAACTGATACGGTCTGATTTTGGCAAACCCATATTTTTCCAGTTTTGTCCGCCATCGGTTGATTTGTAGATTCCGTCACCCATAGAAACGCTGTTTCTGGTCCATGTTTCACCAGTTCCAACCCAAATGTTTTGATCTGGTTTTGATGGATCGATGGCAATACAACCAATAGATTGAATGTGTTCATCAAAAATAGGAGTGAAGGAAGCACCGCCATTATTACTTTTCCACACGCCACCACCAGCAGTTGCGGAGTATATTATTTTATTATTTTTTGGATGTATTTCCATGTCAGTTATTCTTCCGCTCATGAGCGCCGGACCGATGTGTCGTGCTTTAATATCTCCAAATAATTCTTTTCCTTTTAGAATAATTTTTTCTTGAGCCGTTGCGTTAATAGTACCAATTAAGGTGAAAACGGAAATAATTAGTTTGATTTTTTTCATAAAAATTGGGTAAAAAAAATCCTCAACATATAGTTAAGGATTGGTTGTTAGTATGTAAATTATTCTGTTGGGAAAGTAAAAGCTTTATCTTCAACAACTGGATTTAAAGTGATTTTCTTAATTTTTAAATCTTGCCCACCTTGGTTCATAGCAAAAGGGAAATAGATACCGTCAACTTCTTGGTAATCGCTCATTGTTGAAATTGATTTTTCACCTTTCATTGGTCCTTCTTTGATTTCAGTTTCAGTAGCGATTGGCAAACCATTGTCAGTATCAAAAAAGTAATAACTAACGTCATCTTGTTTAACACCACTAACCGTGATAGGTTTTTTAGTAAATTTTACTTTATGACATTCGGTTCCTTCTTTGGTTTCTTTACCAACATATTCGGCAGCATATCCTTTTGCTTTATAATCTAAAAGCGCTTCAGGAAAATCGTTGTTGCTTAGTTTTGCATTTTCAGTTGCTTCGGCATCTGCTTTTTCTGCTTTCATTGTCATGCCATTTGTCATCCAAATTACATTTCCATCAGAAGCCATTTGGGTAAATTCTTTACCCATAAGATTGATTTTTATATACATTTTTCCTCCAACTTGTTGTACCATTTCAACAGGGATTTCCATTCCTTGAGCATTTGCGGTCATTTCCATTTTGATGCCTTTTATTGCTTTTAATTTATCGGCGCCACCAATTGTTGTAATGTATTTTGAAATAATTTCATCTGCATTTTGAGCAAAAACTGCAACACTAGAAATTGAGAATAAAAAAAGGATTGCGAATAATTTAATTGTTTTCATACAATTTATTTTTAAGTTATTTTGGTTAGTAGTTTGTTTTTAAAAAACGTTACAATATAAAATAATTTATTGGAATTTTAAATTGAAAATAAAATAAAATTAGCGTTTCCGTTTTTCGTGTTGTTAAAGATTTTTTATATTTGGAAAAATAAAAAGAAATTCAAAAATGAAATTATTAGGAATAGGATCGCGAATTAAACATTCAGAAATGGGACTTGGAGTGGTAACAAACGTAACTTCTAAGCATTATTGGATAACATTTATTGAAAGCGGAATTGAAACGATCAATTTAGATGCTGAAATTGAAATTATTGAAGCAGTGGAAGATGAAGTCGATACG
>JAYVFV010000236.1:0-7959 GCA_043772885.1 Flavobacteriales bacterium | reverse complement strand
TTTTAAATGGATTGCAAAAATGATTAAAGATTTTCCACAACTACAATTTATTGGTGGTGGTGAAGAAAGTTTCGGATTTATGGTTGGCGATGCTGTTCGCGATAAAGATGCTGTTGGTGCTACCTTATTGGTTTGCGAAATTGCCGCTCAAGCTAAAGCAAATGGAAGTACTTTATATAAAGAATTATTGAATCTGTATGTTGATTTTGGATACTATAAAGAACACCTAATTTCATTAACTAAAAAAGGAATATCTGGTTTGCAAGAAATCAACCAAATGATGGTTGACTTACGTGAAAATCCTCTAAAAGAAATTAATGGTCAGCGTGTAGTTTGTATTGAAGATTACGACAATTCGACTTCAAAAAATATGTTTTCGAATGAAATTGAAACGTTATCCATTCCAAAATCGAATGTATTGATTTACTATTTGGAAGACGGTTCTAAAATATGTGCACGACCAAGTGGAACTGAGCCAAAAATAAAATTCTATTTTAGTGTCAATGCCCATGTAGATAGTGTCGAAAACATAAAATCTGTCGAAAAACAATTGGACGAAAAAATCAAAAACATAATTGCAGCATTGCATTTGAACTAATGGACGAAAATTTAAAAAAAATATTTCCTTTTATAAAGCCCTACAAATTTAATGTGGTTTGGAATGTGATTTACAATATTTTGTATGCTTTATTTAGCACTTTATCTTTTATATCATTAATTCCGATGATGAAAGTGCTTTTTAACAACGTTGATAAAGTCACCACAAAACCCGTTTACAAAGGAATCTTCGATGTTTTAAATTACGGGAATGATTATTTGTATTATTCTATAACGCAGTTAACTGAAACAAAAGGGCCTCAATTTGCCTTAATTTTAGTGGTTGCACTTGTAATTTCTACTTTTTTATTCAAAAATTTATTTAACTATCTAGCGTCGAATCATCTAACACATTTAAAAAATGGCGTGTTAAAAGATTTGAGAAATACAATGTACCATAAAATCATCGAATTGCCTGTTTCCTATTATTCTGAAAAAAGAAAAGGAGACATTATGGCTAGAATGCTGGGCGATGTTAATGAAGTTCAAAACTCTTTTTTTTCTATACTTGAATTAATAGTCAAAGAGCCAATGACGATAGTTTTTACTATTATTGCCATGTTTGCCATAAGTGTAAAACTAACCTTATTTGTTTTTGTTTTTATTCCGATTTCAGGATATGTTATTTCAAGAATTGGGAAATCATTGAAATCAAAATCGGAAAGAATTCAATATGAAAATGGATTCTTAATTTCAATTGTTGAAGAAAGTTTATCCGGATTAAAAGTAGTCAAAAGTTATAATGCTGAAAATAGTTTCAAACAAAAATTCAGTGACTCCGTAATACGTATTTTAAACTTATCAAACAATATCGGAAGAAAAAACAATTTAGCATCACCAATGAGTGAATTTATGGGAATTATTGTAATTGCAATTCTGCTTTGGTATGGTGGAAACATGGTGTTAGTTGAAAAACTTCCCAATGGAAAAGCATTACTTGATGGAGCAAAATTCTTAGCATATATGGGATTAGCATACAATATCCTAACGCCTGCAAAAGCAATTTCTAAAGCAACTTATCAAGTCAAAAGCGGATTGGCGGCAGCACAACGTGTTTTTGAAGTTCTTGAAGTCGAAAATACGATTGTAGACAAACCAAATGCAATTGTTAAACAATCATTTGATGAAAATATTACGATTGAAAATATCAATTTTAGATATGAAGATGAAAATGTTTTGAAAAACTTTTCGCTCGAAATTCCGAAAGGAAAAACAGTCGCATTAGTTGGTCAATCGGGAAGTGGCAAAAGTTCGATTGCCAATTTACTAACGCGTTTTTATGATGTAAATGAAGGTTCAATCAAAATTGATGGTATCGATATTAAAGACATTACAATGCAATCTTTAAGAAGCCAAATAGGATTGGTAACGCAAGATTCGATACTGTTTAATGATACGATTAAAAACAATATCCTTATCGGAAAAGAAAATGCCACCGATGAAGAAATTATCGAAGCTTTAAAAGTTGCCAATGCATATGAATTTGTAAAAGACTTACCAAACGGAATTGAAACTAACATTGGTGACGCTGGCGGAAAATTGTCTGGTGGGCAAAAACAACGACTCAATATTGCACGTGCTGTTTTAAAAAATCCACCGATAATGATTCTCGATGAAGCAACTTCTGCTTTGGATACAGAGAGTGAAAAATTCGTTCAGATTGCTTTGGAAAATATGATGCAAAACCGAACTTCAATTGTTATCGCACACCGCCTTTCTACTATCCAAAAAGCGGACAAAATTGTTGTAATGCAAAGAGGAGAAATCGTTGAGCAAGGAACGCACGATGAATTGTTAGCTATGAATGGAACCTATTCCAAATTAGTAATGATGCAAAGTTTTGAATCTTAAAAACCTATATTTATGAAAAGAGAATATATTGGAATGTTGTTTTTTATCACATTCGTAGCCCTAATTTTTATTGCAGAATACTTTTTTGGAGAAGAAACGGTTATGGATAATTTAAGTCGATATATTGTGGTTTGGATTCTTGTTGGTTTTAATGTCGGACAATATTCGATGAAATTTCCAAAAGCTTTTTAATAAATCCTGAAACTAAACTGTTTTTTACACAGAGAACACGGAGAATTTTCACAGAGATTCACGGAGTGTTAATTATCTTAATCTGTTGGGCAAGTGTTGACTTTTCAACCAGATATTTTCACAGATTTTTGTATTTTACCAATTCGAAATCCGTTTAATCAGTGGCAAAAAAAATTAAATCGGATTGTATTCTTGCACTTTCCAATCTTTAGAAAGCAAATCGACAAAGTGATAATGCACTTTATCATCTTTATCAAAAGCACCGTTTTTATTAATGTCTTCGATGGTTCTGAAATACAATCGATTTTGAGATTCGATGGTATTCCAATCAATTAATTCCTGGAATTCTGCTGATAATTTGGTAAAGTTTTTACCATTGATATCGCTTATGTAGAGATTTTTAATATCATCACTATCTAATCTTCCGTCTTTATTGGAATCCAAATCTTCTAAAACATACACCAAAAGTTGCTTTTTTGATTTATCTGAAAGTGCTTTTAAATACGTAGCTCTTTCAATTAAAATGGGTTTGTTTGTTAAAACGGTTAAAGAATCCGAACCAATTTGTTGGAATTTAAAATTACTCAAATAGCCCGTTATTTCATATTCACTCGAATTAGAAACCAAAAAACTTTGGTCTTTTCTATACGAACTCGACTCATCATTGCTTTTAGAAACGCTTAGTTCGCCAATAGGATGCAATAATACCGAAGTTCCTTCCATTTGAATTGGCAAATCGGCTAAAAGTATTTTATCCGAATTTACTTTAGATGTAGCAGCCTGTTTGGAAGTGTTTTCATAAATCACTTTCGGCTTTTCGGTTTCCTTTTTACAGCTCACCAAAAGTGCCAACATTGAAAGCAATATGTATATCGGTAAATGTTTCATTATGAATACTTTTAATTATCAAAAATAGTAAAATTTATGCTACAATCTTGCGGTCAATTTCAAATTAAAAACACGAGTCGTTAAATAATTCGGAATTCCGTATTGATTTTTGGTGTACGCATCTCGAACCCATGTATTCGTTATGGCGTTTTGATTGTTGAACATATTGAAAATTTCAAAACCAAGCGATAAATCATTGAATTTTTTTAGCCAATGTCCATCAGAACGAAACTTATTTTTTTCAGTAAATACATAGGAGAATCCAACATCCGCACGACGGTAATCACGCAAACGATTTTGGTAATCATACGAGTTAGCATACGATGGAGAACCTCCTGGTAAACCAGTATTATAAACCAAATTCAAATACAATTTTACATTCGGTAACTTTGGCATGTAATCTTGAAAAAGGATTCCGAATTTCAAACGTTGGTCCGTCGGACGCGCTATATATCCTCTGTCATTTTGGTTTTCTTCCGTTTTTAAATAACCGAAACTAAACCACGATTCGGTTCCTTTAACAAACTCGCCATTTATTCGGCAATCAAATCCGTAAGCATACGCCGTTGCTTCATTGTTGGCACGGTAACGAATTCTGACATTTTCTAAAGTATAGGTGTTTACATCATTCATCGTTTTGTAAAACGCTTCGGCGACAAACTTGAATTTTTTCTCATTATCCCCATCCCCAATAGTAAAACCATAATCACTTCCGACGACAAAATGAATGGATTGTTGTGCTTTTACATCTGGATTCACATCGCCATTTTGACCTCTTAATTCTCTATAAAACGGAGGTTGGTAATAAAAACCAGCTGAAAGTCGCAATAACAAATTCCGATCTATATTCGGTTTGAATGCAAATTGAGCTCTCGGTGAAAAAACCGTTTGACTACTGGATTTGGCAATTTTATCGCCAGAAACTATCCAATTGTGCGCTCTAACTCCAGCATTAATATATAAAATCGATGATCCAAACTCGGCTTTGGTGTTCACCTGGGCGTAACCTGACAATCTATCAATCGTTACAAAATTCAAAGCACGTACATTTTGAAACGGCACTAATGGTCCGGTGTACGGATTATAGGGTTGGTCATTCACAGGGAAATCCAAAATCGGATTGTTCAATGAAAACCCAGCTGAATCAATTACTTCCCATTCTACTATTCGATCGCGGATATCTTCGTGTGTGTATTTTGCTCCCCACTCCAATTGAAATTTTTTCTTAGAAAAATTACTTCCTTTAATTTCGGCATTAAAAATCAACGCATCCAAATCGTTACGCGCGTGATTCAATTGCGAACCGATGGCACGATTGTACGACACGTCTCCAAAAGTTTCTGAACCAATATTGGTATCAACTTCTCCTAAAAAGTAAGCCGCATCAATATCGAAATATTCTTGTTCTTGCGTGTGATAAGCCGAAGTAATTAATTTATACGACGAATTTTCAGAAGCGATATAAGTCGATTTTAAAGCTCCGAATAACGTTCGGTATTTGTCGTCTTCCTGTCCTTCGTAAGAAATCTGTAATGCTATTGGTTCGCTTATCGTTCCGAAATTCGTTTGACGCGATAACGGTTCGTATTTATAAACATTTTGTGACACATTCCCAAGGAAACTAAATTGCCATTTTTTATTCGGATTGAAATTCACGTTCGTTTGCACATCGACAAAAGTCGGACGGAAATTCGATTCTGTTTCTTTACTGTTCACCAAAAGTGAATTATCACGATAACGAACTCCAGTTATCGCTGACCATTTTTTATTTTTGGAAGACAAATCGACTGTTAAACTTCCACCTAAAAAACTGGCTTCTAAAGCGGCTGCAAACTTGGTTGGTTTTCTGTATGTGATATCCAAAACAGAAGACAATTTATCACCATATTTCGCTTGAAACCCACCCGCCGAAAAATCGACATTCTGAACCATTTCCGTATTGGTAAAACTCAATCCTTCTTGTTGACCGGAACGAATTAAAAAAGGACGGTAAACTTCTATTTCGTTTACGTACACTAAATTTTCATCGTAATTTCCGCCACGAACAGCGTATTGTGAACTCAATTCTTCGCTGGCAGCTACACTTCCAAGCGTTTTAAGAACACTTTCAACACCAGCATTAGCGCTTGGGTTTCTACGAATTACCTCTGGAGTAAGGACGACAATTCCCTGCACCCTCTTTTTATCATTTAAAATTACCACATCCTCCAATTGATTTGCATTTGAAGTCATGCTAAAATACAATTCGTATTTTTCGTTTGGAGCTAGATTCAACTCTGCTGTTCCTTTATTTAAGGAAACATGCGAAAAATTTATCGTTATTTTTGTATTGGCGGGAACCGTTAAAACATATACACCATTAGCATTTGTAGTAGTCGAAGTTGATAGGTAACTCACATTTACATTTTCAACGGGATTGTTGTATTCGTCTAAAATAACTCCAGCAACTGTTGCCGTTTGTCCGATGACAAAATTGGAGAACAAAAGAAATAGGATGAAGTATAAAGAAGATTGTGTTTTCAAATTGTTTATTTTTTAATACTAAAATTAAACTGCGTTTCAAAGATAGTAGAATTTCCTACATTATCAGTAACAACTACTTTCAAATTATTTTTGCCTTCATTAAGGAATTCGTCAACAAAAGCGTGTGTTATTCGTTTTAATTTTGATTCGTATTCGAACAAAATCCATTTTCCGTTGAGATAACCATTGTACGTTTTTATTCCGGATAGTTCGTCAGAAATAGTCAAACTTATGCTTTTTTGACCCGTAATCCATTTATTTTCAATACTTTTTGACATACTGATTTTAGGTGCGATGACATCTTTCACCAAAGTAAATTGTCCTAAAGTTCTTGTTCTGCAAGAAAACGTATTCCCATCGAGTTTTGTTGCAATGTAATTGAATTTTTTTTCGTAAATGGATGCGATAAACATTTTCTTTTTTAGTTCGGATGGTGATTTCGTATCGACAAATGAAATGGTAAAATTAGAATGTGCAGGAACGGTATCGTCATGAAGGTACAATAGGTTTTGCTTGACATCGAAGTTTAAATAAAAGTCTTCATAAAAAGTTCCTGAAGGAAAATAAACCGACACATTTTCTTTTTCAAAATTGTTGTCTTTATTAAATTTCACTAGATATGGTGTTTTTTTTACATCGGAAAAGACGATTGCCTTTTGATCGGAATATGATATCGGAATCGTAATTACGGTTTTATTTTCGTTGTAATCAGAAACTTCAATTCTGTTAATCTGAGTAAAATTTGGAGCAACCACAAAAACGCCGTTATCTACATTTGTATTGATGTTCTTCCACGGATAATTATTTTTCATGAATAATTTTTGAACGCGAAGGCGTGTTTTTTTATACCGATTATAATCGATAAAATAATTTATAAACCGCCCTTCCTCAAAAACCATTTCATCCAATTTATATCCGAAAACGGTTTTGCCATTGGCTATTACTTGCGCTTTATAAACACCGTTAACATTGTATGAAACATTATCATAATCGACTGTGTTAATTCCGAAACCAATTTTACCATTGGCGACCACTTTCTCCGATAAAAAAGTACCGTCAGCTTGCAGCGACAAAGATAAATTCACAGGTCGTTGCGATTGATTTACCACCGTATTTTCGTCTATTGGAAAAACAACTAAAGTACTCACTACTGGTTTTTTGGTATCGACTATTAGTTTGTCAAATCCAAAAAACAACGGATTAATAATTTTTTCTGTTAGTGTATTGCGAAATTCAAAATGCAAATGCGGTCCTTCTGAGCCACCTGTATTTCCCGTTAATGCGATAATTTCTCCTTTTTTTACGGGCAATTCGTCAGGCTTCAAATACAATTCTATTTCATAGGATTGTTCTTTGTATTGTGCTTCCAAAATTTTATTCTGAATGGCTCCAACAGCATATTTTAAATGACCGTAAACGGTTGTATAGCCGTTGGGATGCATAATGTATATTGCTTTTCCGTATCCAAAAGAAGAAATTTTTATTCTCGAAATATATCCATCCGCGGAAGCGTAAACATTCAATCCTTCTTTTTGATTGGTTTTAAAATCGAAACCTGCATGAAAATGATTCGGACGTAATTCGCCAAAATTTCCAGAGAGTTGCATGGGTATGTCGAGTGGTGGACTAAAATAATCCTTTGGATAGTTATTTTGTGCAATTGCTATGGCATAAAAAAGTAAAAAATAAGGAGTATATTTCATTTGTATGGATTTAACTTGGTTCAGTTCGGCCATTGCTTTCCGCAATAACCTCGGGTCTGCTAAAATAGGAAAAACTTTATAAACGATAAAAAAAATTCAAAAATGTTTTAGTAAAGTACTATTAAACATATTATTACGAATAAAATGGAAAATAAATATATTTTTTTGATTAAAAAATTGCTTTAATTGATTAGGAATTATAAAT
>JAYVFV010000235.1:0-2815 GCA_043772885.1 Flavobacteriales bacterium | reverse complement strand
ACAATTCCCACGATTGAAAAAACGGTGTCCAATCTATAAAATTTACTAAATCTATTAAATTTACTTCAATAGTTTTTGTTCCGATGAAATTTGGTTTTACTGGTTTGTAATTATCCCAATCGAGTTTTAATTTATTTTTTCGAGCATCTTCTATTGATAAGAAATTTTTATCTCGACTTCTGCTCAAATAACCTTCTCGAAGTTTATCATACTCTTCTCGAATACTTTTTTTATATTGAATATTTGAATCTTTCTGCATTAAGTTACTTGCTCCAGCAACTGCTTTTGAAGCATCCGTAGTATGTAAAACCGTGAATGAATATTCTGGGGCAATTTTCACAGCCGTATGTGCTCGTGATGTTGTTGCGCCACCAACCATGAGCGGAATTGTCATTTTATTTCGAGACATTTCTTTTGCTAAATAAACCATTTCGTCTAACGAAGGTGTTATTAATCCGCTCAAGGCGATAATGTCAACATTATGTTTTATGGCTTCGGCAATGATTTTTTCGGGTGGCACCATCACACCTAAATCGATCATTTCGAAATTGTTACACGCCATTACCACCGAAACTATATTTTTACCGATATCGTGAACATCGCCTTTTACGGTGGCAATTAGAATTTTTCCAGCCGATGATGATTTTCCAACTTTTTCTGCTTCTATGTAAGGTAAAAGATGCGCTACCGCTTTTTTCATAACTCTTGCCGATTTTACTACTTGCGGCAAAAACATTTTTCCAGAGCCAAATAAATCTCCAACGACAGACATTCCTGCCATTAAATGAATTTCGATTACGTCTATCGCTTTCGCAGATGATTGTCTAGCATCTTCTACATCTTCTTCTATAAATTCATCAATTCCTTTTACTAACGAATGAATTATTCGTTTTTGAAACGAATCTGATCGCCAAGCCAAAACCTCTTTTTCGCTAACTTTTTTATTATCTTTATAACTTTCTGCTAAATTGAGTAGTCTTTCGGTCGCATCTTCTCGACGGTTTAGCAAAACATCTTCTACATGTTCGAGCAGCGTTTTATCAATTTCATCATAAATTTCTAGCATTTCGGGATTTACAATTCCCATGGTCATCCCGTTTTGAATGGCATGATATAAAAAAGCCGAATGCATCGCTTCGCGCACTTTGTCGTTGCCACGAAATGAAAATGAAACGTTGCTTACACCACCAGAAATATGAGCATGAGGCAAATTTTCGCGGATCCATTTTGTGGCTCGAAAAAAATCTAAAGCATTTAGTTTGTGTTCGTCCATTCCGGTAGCAACAGGAAAAATATTTGGATCGAAAATAATATCTTGAGCAGGGAAACCAACTTTATCGACCAAAATATCATAACTTCTTTTACAAATTTCAATGCGTCGCTCGTAATTATCGGCTTGACCTTTTTCGTCAAATGCCATAACAATTACAGCTGCACCATATCGTTTGACCAACTTGGCGTGATGAATAAATTGTGCTTCACCTTCTTTTAACGAAATTGAATTTACCACCGATTTACCTTGAACTACTTTTAGTCCTGCTTCGATAATTTCCCATTTGGAACTGTCAATCATTATTGGAACGCGAGAAATATCTGGTTCAGATGCAATTAGATTAAGGAATTTTGTCATGGCATAAACGCCGTCTAACATTCCTTCATCCATGTTAATATCGATGATTTGAGCACCACCTTCGACTTGATCTCTTGCAACAGAAAGTGCCTCGTCGTACTTTTCTTCTTTTATTAATCGAAGGAATTTTCGTGAACCAGTAACATTAGTGCGCTCGCCGACATTAACAAAATTTGTTTCGGGAGTTATTGTTAGTGGTTCAAGTCCTGAAAGTTGTAAATATTTTTTTTCTAACATTTTACTTTAAATCTTATAATTTTAGACGTGATGAATAACGTCTCTAATTTTGAATTCGGCTGCAACTTCGGAAATTAATTTTATATGATCCGGTGTTGTGCCACAACAACCGCCAATTATATTTACTAAATTATCTTGCAAATATTCTCGTATTAACGCTTGCATTTCTTCTGGAGTTTGGTCATATTGTCCAAAAGCATTTGGCAAACCAGCGTTAGGATGTGCCGAAATATTTAAGGTTGTATTTTGAGATAATCTTTTGAGATATGGCTTGAGTTGATCCGCTCCCAAAGCGCAATTAAATCCGACTGATAATAATGAAATATGTGAAATTGAAATTAAGAATGCTTCGACAGTTTGCCCAGAAAGTGTACGTCCAGAAGCATCGGTTATTGTGCCTGAAACCATGACAGGAATATCAATATTTCTTTCTTCTTTGACTTCTTCGATTGCAAAAAGTGCTGCTTTAGCGTTTAGTGTATCAAATATTGTTTCCACTAATAATACATCGCAACCACCGTCGATTAAAGCTTCGGTTTGTTGTTTATATGCTATTCGTAATTCGTCAAAAGTTACAGCTCGAAATCCTGGATCGTTTACGTCGGGCGACATCGATGCAGTTCTATTTGTTGGACCAATTGCACCTGCAACAAATCGAGGTTTGTTTGTAAATTCATCGGCTACTTGACGGGCGATCTTGGCTGATTCGTAATTAAGTTCGTAAACCAAATCTTCTAAATGATAATCTGCCATGCCAATAGTTGTACTTGAAAATGTATTTGTTTCGACAATATCTGCACCTGCTTGAAAGTATTGTCTGTGAACTTCTTTGACGGCTTCGGGTTGAGTTATGGACAATAAATCGTTGTTTCCTTTTAACGGATGTTGAAAATTTTTGAACCGTTCGCCACGAAAATCTTCTTCGGAGAAATTTTGGCGTTGTAACAT
>JAYVFV010000234.1:0-26160 GCA_043772885.1 Flavobacteriales bacterium | reverse complement strand
CGGTTCCGAAGACTTCATCTTTATCGAGGGTTTGATCGAGCGTTTCCACTTCAACATATACGATGTCTCCTAATTCTTTTTGAGCAAAATCGGTAATTCCTACTGTAGCTACATCACCATCAATAGCAACCCATTCATGGTCTTTGGTGTATTTTAAATTTGCTGGGATATTCATATTTCTTAATTGTTTATATTTTCTTCAAAAGTAGTACTTAATCTAAAGTATTTCAAATGCTTTTATTAACAATTATTAATTTCCAAAATTATATCTCAAAGTGAATCCAGATCTAATATTCGTTAAAGGGAATGATGTTGAAATAACCGCTTTTGAAAACGAATGATCATAGAAGAAAATTACGGTTAAGTTTTTACTAAAAGCATAATCTGCCGTTAATTTTCCTGACCATATATCTTGTCCGCCTCCAAGTTGATTGTTGTTGTAATCTAAATAACGAACGATGGTTTTATTATTTCTGTAGGAGAAATCAAGTTTCACATTTATATCTCCTTTTATTATTCCTGTTGCAGAATCGGCTAATCTAGATGAGAAAATAACATCTTTAAATCGATATCCAACACCTAAAATATATTCCATTCCTTTAATTTCGGTAAGTAAATTATTGTCAAAACTCATAGAAAGTGCTCTGTCTTTTTTCATTTCAACTAAGAATTTCAAAGAACTTTTCAATTCAAAATCGACTCTTGCCAATGGACTAAATTGTTCTACTAAATTTATGTTTCCTATTAATAATTGATTGTTGAAATTTCCACCTAAATCTAAACCATTTGGATTTCGATCGTATTCAAAATTTGAACGGAATGAATTAATTGTATATGAAGATTTGTAACTGTGTTGAATTGAAAAACGCTTGAATTTTTCTTTAAAATATTTATAGCGCATTAATCCGTTGTATTTTATATTCCAGTTAGGAAGCGGAATATCTCTAAAGGCACTAAAGGATATTCCTTTGGCTTTTTCTCCTTTAGGCTCTGCAATTCCGCCTATACCATCTAAGAAACCAATTCCGGTGCCTGTATAAGCTGCTAAAAAAGAGGGAATTAAAACAGCTTGACTGTTCTTTCCAAATCCTTGAGGATAACCATCGGCATCTAATGGATAACTGGATGAGCCATAATAATTTTCTGCTAATCGGTTGGCAACAATAATTCTGTTACCTCTAAATTCATCAAATGCAGAAGAAGTATATTCATCGCTTGTTTTAAAAGAAGTTTTTAACATTATTGTTGAAATCGCAAAATTTCCTGTAGTATATGGTGACCTTGAATGATAAACTCCATCATCAGACACATCAAATTGTTCTGAGAAATTACTTGCATACGTTCTATTTCCTGTTAAGTCGATTTTAAAATCAGGAAATAAATCGATGTTGGCTGTATAATTCAGTGTTTTATTAGTTACTTGAGTAAAACTTTGATTGAATTCAGGATAATTAGTTAACCATCCGTTTTTGGCTGCTTCAAAACGCACATCATCTTGATTACCAAAAGCAAATCCAAGTGAGGGTTTCGCAGTTCCAAAGAAACCAATACTTGGAAGATATCCAGGCAATACGGTTCCTTTATTTTCTGTATAATCTAATTGAATGTTTTTAACACTTGTTAGTACTCCTATCAACCCATCTAAAAAAACACTTCTTTCTTTTTGAGTATTAGGTTTTACTGCTGCAATTTTTTCGCCAGGTTTTGGAGCTGTTGCAGTTGATTTAGTAACCGTATTGCTGCTTTTTTTAGTTAATCCTAAATATTTATAAAAGGATTCCATCACAAATGAGGTATTCAAACGATGTGAACCTGCATTTTGAATTGTATTTCCTAAATTATAAATAGTTCCAGTGTCTTCATCTTCAATAGTTGACAATGCTAATGAAGAACGTTGCCAACTGTAATCACCAGTATATGTATAAGTAGATTTTACAAAACTTAAAAAAGGTAATTTATTTAATGGTAATTCGTAATTTACAGTCAACTGTTGTGTATGTTGATTTGGTGTTCCTGGATTAAAATAATCGGTGAAAACTGTATAGCTATTATCGGGTTCATTGTTTTCATTTAAATAATTTCTAACAATGTTGTTGGAACTTGCTGTAAAATTAAGTTTTAGTGCTTTCGTTAAATTATAATTAAATCCGTATTGATAATTGAACAAGAAATTTCTTCTATATAACGTTTCTAATCCCAAACCTTCAACATCAACCAATCTAAATCGTTGTTCATTAAATTGTCTGTTGATGTTTGTGCTAAATGAAACATTTGAAGGTAAATAATTAAAATTAAATTCACTCAATAATTTCCAATAATTGTTTTTATTAAATGCCTTTGATTTTTTAAAAGGTTCTACTGGTTTAGGTTGGAATGCAAATGTATAATCAACAGCTGAATTTACAAGTTGATCTTTGTAATTTTCAATTTCATAATTATGACGATTTACTTCATTATAAGAATAGGATAATGTTAAATTTTCTGGGTCATAAAAATGTTGTTTTTGATCTTGCCCTCTTTCTTTTTTAACACCAATAAAATTGATACTTCTTCTTTTTGTGTAATCTATTGCTCTGTTTCTGATATTACTTTTTTCTGATTCATCAGCAGTATTATCTAACAATTGATCTAATCTAATATCTAAATTTAAAGGATCATATTCTGGAGTAATTGTTTCTTCTCCAACAGAATAGTTAAATGGTAAATTAATTCCCCATTTTTTTGGCAACAATTTTCCTAAACTTAAATTGGTAACCACATTATATTGGAAAATATCTTCTCTACTTCTTTCATTTGGTCCTTGCTCTAATGTTCCGAAACCAGCTGTGCTGTATTTACTAGTTGCAGAAACAGTAGCAAAATCGGCCATGTTTGCATCTAAATTAAGTACCGTTGCCATACCTCCTTTATTATCCATATCGGCGATACGCAATTCGTTGAACCACACTTCACCACGAATATCTCTGGCGCCAACATCTGTCGTTTTGTATTTGTTTTTTACACCTACCATTAAAGTTCTAATCAAACCAAAGTTTGGATTCCCTTTAATTCCCAGTCTTAATTTGTTTGGTTTACCTGCTAATGATGCATCTAATTCATCTTCATTTTTATAATATCCTCCATCAGGATCATTAGGAGCTGCGCTAAATGCTTGGATTTTTAGTTGCGTTAACAATTCTAAAGCTAAATCCATTTGATTACTTTCTGGCCAAATTTCTTCGGCTGTCGTTGCACCATGTTGCGTTGGTTTTAATGGAATTTCAACTTGGTAATAATTCGACGTAAAGTCATTACCAAATCGGATGAAACCAACCATTTCATCATCTAATAACGGACTAACATCACCAACCAATGCTTCGGCGTGTAAGAACATTTTTAGTTTTTTATATTGACGCATATCAACGCTTACGTTTTTAAAAACGGCACGAGAATCACTTGGCTCAAGTCCACCATTAGGATCGCTTGCATCAGCAGAAACACGTAACGACAACGATTGTTCGTTTTGATTAATAAGCGAATTTTGATTATACAATTGTTCTCTTTCTACTCCGGGAGGAGGTACATAATTTATAGGAGATCTGGTTTCGTTTTCTTGAATATTTACTACTTGAACTTCAAAATTAGTCCCGTCATTACTAGGATCATCTTGTGGTAATGGATATTCTAATGAAACATCGTATCTTCTCCATTCCCCTCGAACTAAATCTAACGCTCCAAAACGCGTAGTAATTCTATCGTTAAATCCAGTCATGAACATTCTCATAAAACGGATAGAACGAAAATCGGTTATACTACCTACTGTATTAAAAAATTGATTGATTGGAATTTTAAACTGTACCCATCTTGCTCGACCTGGACTACCGTTTGGTAGAGTAAAGTCCGTTAACTTAATATCGGTAACAAAATTTTGACCCACTGTAGCTAATGAAGATGGATTAATGCTTATTCTATATTCATAATACGCATTGATTGTATTCATTGTATTATCTCTATTGATATCTTCTACATCAGGAACCGTGGTAGCACCTCTGTTGTCTTCTGTAACATCGGTTGGAGAATTTCCTTGTACGCTATTATAATTATTATAACGTGCTACAACATCATTTCCTCCTGCTTGTAAAAAGTATTGATAGTTATCAGCTGCTGGATCGGGTTGACCCGCAAAAGAAGGAAACAGCGCACTTTCATCGGTATCATTCAATCCATCATAACCAATATCTTGAATGGCTCTATTTGTTGGATCATTATCAAATGCATAAATTAACGATTGTGAAGCAGGCACTTTTCCCCAAATAGTTGGAACAGATGGCTGTGTTGAACCTGGAACAGGCAATCCGTTTTCATATAATTTTCTACCATCTTTTAAAACGTCTTCAGAAATTTCTCCTAAATTGAAAAATAAATATCCCGTATTAGAGTTATTCGTTTCTACCGGATTAGGATCTCCTACATAATTGTATGGATTCATCATCCAAAACTGAATATACTCAACATTACTTTGCTCAAAATTGGTGGAGTTAAGCGAGCGTGTAATTCCACCAAAATTATTGACCGCATCTGTAGGTGAAAATTGATTTGTAGCTGCTACTGAAGGATTGAAATTATATGGTCCACGATCTTTTGGGAAATAAGTTAAATCTAATGTATTAATAACTTGAGATTGTCCTAGTACTATATCTAAAAGTGGGTACAACTCTTCGCTAAAAATACGCCGGGTTCTATTAAGCGATAAATCATCTTGATCGATTCCACTTGGTGTTTGTGTATAAAATATCGGATCTATGGTATACCAAGATAATTTACCTCTTTTATAACCATAAGACAAGTCGGTTGCCGTACCTCCAAAATCATTATAAGCTGGAGTATTCCCAACTGTAGGTCTTTCTGGAGTAGAAGATAAGAACCACGATTGTGGAGAACGCATGTCGAGATTCGTTTGCGAACCTTCAAAATCGTCAACATAAACAGTTGCTTCACCTTGAAATTGATCTGCTTTAGAAGCATCTGGTTTTAAGAAAGCTACTTCTCCTCTAAAAGATAAATTAGAAGGAACATCGGTATCTACATTTGGTAATTTATTTACTAATCGCGTAAAAAATGGTACTTCGGTAGAGTAGTTGGTATTCAATCCAAAAATGGTATTGTTTACTGATTCTTGTCCGTAGTTCGATTTTTGAGTAAATGGTCTTTCTGTTAATCGTAAAAAAGTACCACCAACAAGAAACTTATCTGAGAATTTATGCTCTATATTAAATCCGAAAAAACGTCTTGTTTGTTGACCAAATACCGAATTGTTTTCTAGTGAAACTTCAATTGGTGTATTCGATGCAGCTAATGATGGATCTAATATCTGAACTCTACCGGCTTGATAATTTACGCTATAATCTACACCTTCAACAAGAATTCTTCCTCCAGCTGTAACTCTAACAGAACCTCGAGGTACATTAAAAGCGCCTAATGGGATTCCGTCTCCTCCTGCCGATTTGAATTTTCCTCTTAATTGAAATTTATTTTTATCACTGTATTGTAATGCTGCAGCCTGAGTGGTTTCGTACATGTTTCTGAAAACATACTTTGCTTGATTGTAGTTATAATCGGTAAGTAATGTTGGATCACCATCATAATTTTCACTTGGTGCTGATCTTAATTTTTCAAATAAGTATCTACCAAAAGGTTCTACTGTTGTAAAAATCAAACGCCCATTTTGCTGATCAACTGTTAATCCTGGTAAGAAATCGAAAAAACCATCACCACCATCCTGAGGGTCATTATTGTAATTCAATCGGTCTACATTGAATACTTTTAATAAAGGAGTTTGATCTACATTGGCTGGAAGTGGTAACGGAATGTTTCCACTTGAATCTTTAAATGGTGTAATGTAGTTTAAAGGCGATGGATCTGTATAAAGTATATTAAATCTAAAATCTTCTTGTTCCAATTGATATCCTCCTGGAATTTGATAGATGTTTTTCATCATCAAGTTCCAAATTGGTTTTTCAACATTGGTAATATTACTTTTTAATGTTTTAAGGATTAGGGTTTGTGTTTCTGGAATTCCGCCAGGAGTAACAACTGTTGCTTCGCCACCATCGGTACCAAATTCACCAACTTGATATATATCGGCACCAATTGTATATTGATAGGCAACTGCTAGAACTTCATCGTTTGCTAATCGTTGTTGTAACGATATGTAACCAAGTTGTGTGTTGAAGGTATATTCATTAGCGGTTAATTTTCTAGCGTTTTCTAATTTTGAATAATCGGTACCTTCATTTACAGGAGTTGTGTTATTGAACCCTTGATTTGAGGTTACAATTTCTCTAATGTTAGCATTTAGTAATCCCGCTGGTGTTCCTATTAAAGCGGGATCATATAAGTTGTTTCTATTATCAGAAGGTAAATTTTGAGCAGGTGTTGGTGGTGGTAATATCGTTGTAAAAAAGTTTGCGGGTGGATTTTGAATTGCGACAATATCACTATTATTTGGATGTTCGTTCAACTGAGCTTCTCCTAAATCTTGTAATGCGATAATATTTCTAAGGTTATTATTGGTTGTGCTTACACGGTTTTGTCTGTTGGTAACCCAAACTTCCAAACGGGTAATTTGCACTCTGCTATCAATAAAAGGATAGTTTCGCAACGATTTATCGTATTTATTTCTAAAATATTGCGATAAGAAAAAGTGCCGGTCTGAATCATAATCCAAGGCAAACAATTCAAAATCTTGAACGGTTCCGCCACCTTGTGATGTTACGCTTTTAGTTTGTGATTTTTGTTCCGAATAGACTCCTGTAAAGGTTGTTTTTCCAAATTGCAATTGGGCTTTAACACCAAATAAACTTTGTGCTCCTGTAATTAAAGAATTACTGAGTGGCATGCTTACATTTCCGATTTCAATTTTTTGAATAATGTCATCTTCTGTAGGAGCATATTCTAATTTGATAAGGTTTTGAAATGAGAATGTTGATTCGGTATCATAGTTAGCATTTACAGTTAGTCTGGTTCCTACTTTACCTTGCAAACTCATACTTATCCTTTGGTCAAAGTCGAAAGTAGTAGTCGATTTATTTCTTGGTGAAAAAGTAGGATTGTCTTGTTTTGTGTAGCGAATTCCTAAGTCCATTTCAACAGAACCTGTAGGTTTTACATCGATGGTATTTCCACCAAAAATACTTGAGAAAAATCCAGAATTTACATAATAACGTGGTAATAAATCTTTTTTAGCTTCTTCTGATCCTTCTTTTTTACCGTCAATTGCATCGCCTTTTTTTCTGAAATATACTTTCATTTTTTCACGAAGAACTAAATCTTCATATTCTTTCTGAGTAAGTATAATAGGGTAATTGATGTTGTAGTTTCCGAAAGTACTATTAAAAATATACCTGTCAGTTATAGGGTCATACGTATATGCATCTATTATACTTGGTGGATTTCCAAGTTGAATAGTTCCTAATTGGCTTCCTGTTTGTAGTGAATCTGGCTCTTCTACTTGAGAATAAGAGGAAGTGCTTTTGAAAAACAAAAATAAAATAAAACTAAATTTTACTAATGTATATATGTATTTATGGTAGTGTGTTTTCAAAAACTATAAATTTTTTAATGCTTGTTTAATAATTGTTTCAATAGTTGCCTCTGGATTTTGGCTAATTACCTTATCTACCACTCTCTCAGAAGTTTTTCTAACAAAACCTAATACTTCCAATGCAGATAACGCTTCATCCCTATTTGTATTGTTATGAGTAAGTGAAATTTCATCTAAATCGTAAATTTTTAACACTTTATCTTTCAAATCCAATATCACTCTTTGCGCAGTTTTAGCTCCGATTCCTTTAATTGACTGGATCGTTACTACATCTGCTACTGCTATGGCTTGTATAATTTGTTTGGGTTCTATCGATGACAACATTGTTCTTGCGATGCTAGCTCCAATTCCCGAAACAGAAAGCAGCATTTTAAATACTTCTCTTTCTGATTTTTCAACAAATCCGTACAGCGTATGAGCATCTTCGCGTATTAATAAATGCGTAAACAATTTTATATGCTCTGATGAGGGCAACAAAGAATAGGTATGAAGTGAAATGTTAATGTGATAACCTACTCCTCCACAATCAATTACAACATCAGTAGGTGTTTTTTCAACTAATTTTCCTTGAACATGCGCTATCATAGATATTCTAAAGTTAATTCAAATATAGTAAAAAAGTTCAATTGAGGCATTTTCATTTTTTAAAAACGTTTTTTTTTTCCTTTTTAGTCAAAACAAAAGGTTCCAATTGCTTGGAACCTTTTTTTAATATGATACCATTACAGATAAAAAATTGAGTTAGAAAACATTATTATCTATCAAATTTTTCAATATAATTCTCAACAATGCCATCATTATCTTGGTCAAAATCATATGTGTAAACTAACGAATTAGCTGTTAATTCGATTATTTCTACTGTCCTACTTTCTGTTCCATTTGAAATGGTTAAGTTATTTCCTGATTTTGTAAATGTTCCAATCCAATCAACATCTTCTTGACAAACCCAAACATCTATACTTCTAATTTTATTTTCATCATAAAACTCCAAATAATCTTTTCCACAAACTTCATGGTCATCGTAAGGAAAAGTTATATTATTAATTACTATTTCTTTATGATACCATTTACCATAAATACCTTGTTGCATCAGTTCTTTATTATCATCTTTTGAACAACTAATCATTACTAACACTACAAAAATTAAGATTACTTTTTTCATAATTATTTTTTTTCTTTTTTAAATGTATAACCAAACCTAAAATCAATATCTACCGATAGTCCACTTTCATTACTTTTCTTACCATTTTTCTCCAGAAAATAAAAACTATATCCTAATCCAAAATCAAATTCGTAATTAAAATTACTCTTTCCAAAGTTTCTTTTAATTCCCCATTTTGGAATAACACTAAGCTGATTAATAGTTTTTACATTATAATTAGAAATTACAAACCAATTTGGTCGATATGTTGCATTGAGAGAAAGAAAGTTGGCACTATTATTATCAACATTTCTTCCTTTTGAAGCTCGTTTGGTTAAATTATAATATAATCTAGGTTCTACAGTAATTGTTGGAGTTAAAGAAAATCCAGTTTTGTCATAATATTTACCATCCCATATATTGGCTTCTAAACCAATTTCACTTTTTAAAGCTATATTATTAGTTAGCTTAGTTTCATTATTAAACCAAACACCAAATAAGCCAGTTTCTACTTCAAAAATTGATTTCTCAATGTTATTGTTTTGAGAAAAACCAAACTGAATTGTCAACAAAAGAAGTATTTTAATAAATAATAAGTTTAAGTTTTTGTTCATTTTAAAATGAAGATTTTTTATTTATATCTTTAATAATTCTTTTAAAAGCTTTAACCATAAGATTATTGTTTGGAGTTATGAAATGGAAATTGCCGTTGTCTTGAGGTTGTTTTACATAAGCTTTTATTCTTTTTGAATACACAATTTCTGCATTGTTTAAATCATAAACTTCAAGAATAACATGACATTGATTCTTCAAATTCCCTCTACTATTTTTTGGAGAAAAATCGACACTACTCAACTCATTTTTATCAGACGTTGCTTTAATGTTTATAAAAAAATCAAAATTGCAACCTTTTTTTAATTCGATTAAATCATTTTTAGAAGGATTCATCTTAGGTTTTCGAATAATAACTCCTTTTGCATCACTTATTTTTATAAATCTTTCTTGCAAAATTTCCGAAAACTCTTTAACTGCAATTTCTTCAATTCTTTCATTTGCCGAATATGGTGCATTTACATTATTTAAAATCCATTTTCCTTTACTAAAATCCAAACCTGTATTAGAATTGTTGTTTTCAACAACATAATTAGGTATTGCGCAAGAAAAAAAAATAAATGAAACTAAGACAAAAATGGTTTTTTTCATAATATTCTAAAAATTGATGATGTCCATAAAACTATGGACATCATCATATAAATTAATCAATATCAACACTAAATTTACTTCCATGCCAAGCATTACCTCTTCTAGCGGCACCAGCAATTTTTACTCTAAAATTTTCTGGCCTTACTAAAACACTTCCTTGACCACCACTGATTGACCATGAATTATCTCCATTTTGACTCGCATTAATTTGTATTTCACCACCCCAATCAAAAGTTCTTTGAGATTTACTTGCGTTAAAACTTTGCGTTAAAACAGATTTTTGAATTATTACTTTTCCATTCTCAGGAAATTTTGCAACAAATGTTCTATTTGGAGGAGGTGTATATGAACTATTTGATAAAGCACTTTGAAGCTGAGAGGATGCAATATTATATAAACCATTATAAAAATGTTGATTTAACTGTTGAGCATTTAAACTACTTTCTATTCCATTATCAATTAGATTGTCTAGGTAAGCGGAACCTGTACCAAAAAATTCGAATGTTAATCCCATTCCATCATTTTGAAAAATTTCTGGTAAACTAGAGTGATTTAGATTAGTATAAGTGAAACCATTTAAAGTTAAAGAATTTGGTATATATGTATACAATTGATTGTTAAGTAAGTAATCTCTTTGAGGAGTTAAATTATTAACAGCAGTGTTACCTAAAAGCTGATCTCTATCATATTCAAATTGTGCAGCTTCTACAAATAGTCTTATTTCATCAGCGTCTTCAGCTCTCCAAAAACCTGTCCATCCTTTATATTGATGTTTGCATTTAACACCAAGATGATAAACTAGTAAGTAATTATAATTAAATGCTTTTGTTTTAACTCTTCTTCTATCTTCATAACGATCAATACAGACATTATTATCGCCAAATAAATTACCAAAAAGCCCATTATGAGGATCGCAATTAGTTAAGCTATTCAAAAAAGCTGTATAACTTTGGTTAGTAGAACCAGTTACTGGAATTGTCGAACCAACAGAATAACCACCACTACTACAATTTATAGGATTATTTTCATTAAAAAACTGAACGTCTGGAGCTTCAAGAATTAAGATAGGACTACCGCCTGTTGTGCATTGCATTTCATTAAAAAAATTAATTCTAGCAGTTTCAATTGTACTAATTTCTATTTCTTTAGATATGTTTTTTGAATCTAAATAATCCAACATTATATCATATTTATCTTCTTTAGAAATGAATAAACCAACATCTGTATATTTGTAAATATCATCAGCTATTTGAATTTCTGCTTCATTATTTAAAAATGCAGCAAATGCATCATCTCCAATAATATCTTCTAAATCATCGAGGTAATCAAAAACATCTTCTTCTGTTCTATTTGAAACACCTCGCATTTGATTATTATTTACTAACTTAATATAATGATCATAAAGGAATTGTTCGTTTTCCTCTGTAGCAACAGGTCTTAAAGAATAAAAACCCTTTTCATACAACGGCTGAAAATATTTAGTTGTTTTTTCATCCGAAGCATCTGCATATTCTTTATAAACATTTGCAAAAGATTCTTTATTTTGAAAGACTAATCTACCATTTTTTAAAGTGACTTCATTTCTTGAACTTTTGTCTTCCTCAATGTTATCCTTTTCACAAGAATTTAATCCCAAAGATAGTATTAAGAGCATTAAAATATTTTTAATGTTTTTCATTTTTTACTTAGTATTTATTTTAAAAAAGAATTTTGAAAAATACACAATTTGGTTGTTATATATAATTTCTAAAACAGTACTCTCAGGTAACTTAACCAAAAGCTATATAAGTTACCCGTACAATTCGGAAAGATTTTCTGAGGTTTCATAAATATGCGATACTTTAAAATTACAGCGTAGGCTAATTCCAAAATTCACTCGTTCTCAGGGAGTCGAAACCCTTGCACAAAGCAAAAAGGAACGCCTACGCATATCGCAGACGTTTCAACTTTTCACCTCCCTGTGCAAATTTTTCGACTTTCGAGAACAGGAAATTTAAAGCAAAACGCTATTTATAATGATTTAATTTTTAACTCATCCTTATTATTAATTTATAATTCCAAATATAATGAAAAAGCAAATCAAAAAGATTAACTCTTTTATTATTTGCCCTAATTTACTTTTATCGCGTGAATTTTTTTCTGCTTTTCTTGTGCATCAACAACGGCAACAGCAGCCATATTTACCATTTCTTCTACACTTGCTCCCAATTGAAAAATATGGACAGGTTTATCCATTCCGAGCATAATGGGACCAATTGAATCCACTTTATACAATTCTTTTAAAAGCTTGTACGTGATGTTAGCCGATTCTAAATTTGGAAAAATCAAGGTGTTGACTTTTTTTCCTGCTAGTTTTGAAAAAGGAAACTTGTTTTTTAACATCTCTGGATTTAAAGCAAAATCGGATTGGATTTCGCCATCAACAATTAAATCGGGATAATAATTGTGCAAGTAAGCAACTGCTTCTCTAACTTTATTAGCGCTTTGATGCGTTGAGGAACCAAAATTAGAAAACGAAACCATGGCAATAACGGGTTCCATCCCAAACATTCGTACTGTTTTTGCGGTCATCAATGCGATTTTTGCCAAATCATCAGCTGAAGGATCTGGGTTGATGGCGGTGTCGGATAAAAACATCGGACCTCGATTGGTCATCATCATGTTTGTGGTTGCGATTAATGAAATTCCAGGTGCTTTTCCTATCAATTGCATTAATGGCTTTACCACTGTTGGATAACTTCTAGAATAGCCAGAAACCATAGCATCTGCATCACCTTGATTGACCATCATTGCAGCAAAATAATTGCGTTCTCGCATCCATTTTTGAGCATCTAATAAGGATATTCCTCTTCGTTGTCGCTGCTTCCAATAAATTTCGGCGTATTCCAATCGGCGTTTGTCTTCTTTTTTGGTCTTCGGATCAATAATAGGCACATCAGCATCAAAACCAATTTCTTCTTTGAGTTCTAAAATATCTTCTTTTTTTCCTAATAATATCGGATGACCAATACCTTCTTCATAAACAATTTGTGCTGCTTTTAAAACATCCAATTGATCCGCTTCAGCAAATACAATTCGCTTCGGATCTGTTTTCGCCCGGTTGGTAAGCAGTCGCACCATTTTATTATCAGACCCCATTCGTTCTAATAATTCGTCTTCGTATTTCTTCCAATCGGTAATCGGATTTAAAGCCACTCCCGATTCCATCGCCGCTTTTGCCACAGCAGGAGCAACCATTGTAATCAATCTTGGATCGAATGGTTTCGGAATAATATAATCACGTCCGAAATTTAATTTGGTTTCACCATAAGCAATATTCACCTGTTCGGGCACGCTCGCTTTTGCTAAAGCAGCCAACGCTCTCACCGCTGCCATTTTCATCGCTTCATTGATTTTGGTAGCGCGAACGTCTAAGGCACCACGAAAAATATATGGAAATCCCAATACATTATTTACCTGATTCGGATGATCAGATCTTCCAGTAGCCATAATAATATCCTTACGTGTAGCGATAGCCAAGTCGTAATTTATTTCAGGATCTGGATTCGCCATGGCAAACACAATAGGATTTGGTGCCATTGCGAGTAACATATTGGAAGTAAGAATATTGCCAGATGACAATCCCAAGAATACATCAGCGTCTTTTAACGCTTCTTCTAAACTAATGCCTATTATGTTTTTGGCATATTTTTGTTGCATAACCGATAAAGAAGTATTGTTTTTTGTGAGTACTCCTTTACTGTTAAACATGGTAATATTTTCAATTTTAACGCCCAATAAAACATACAAATCGGCACAAGCTATAGCAGCAGAACCTGCTCCAGAAACCACTAATTTTACATCTTCTGCTTTTTTATTGGCCAATTCTAAAGCGTTTAATAAAGCTGCCGAAGAAATAATAGCAGTTCCATGTTGGTCGTCGTGCATCACCGGAATATTCAATTCTTCTATCAATCGTCTTTCGATTTCGAATGATTCGGGAGCTTTGATATCTTCTAGATTTATTCCGCCAAAAGTAGGCGCGATATTTTTTACGGTTTCGATAAACGCATCGACATCTTTGGTATCAATTTCAATATCAAAAACATCAATATCGGCAAAGATTTTAAACAATAATGCTTTCCCTTCCATTACTGGTTTTGAGGCTTCGGGACCGATGTCGCCAAGACCTAAAACAGCTGTTCCGTTAGAAATTACAGCAACTAAATTCCCTTTTGAAGTATATTTATAAACATTGTTTACGTCTTTTGCAATTTCCAGACACGGTTCGGCAACGCCGGGCGAATAGGCTAACGACAAATCGCGTTGTGTGGCGTATTTTTTTGTAGGTACCACTTGTATTTTACCTGGAGTTGGTTTGGCGTGGTATAAAAGTGCGGCTCTTCGTTTACTTGATTCGTTCATTAGTATCTTTTTTCATCTGACCTACAAAGGTAAAAGTATCAACGTAAAAAGGAAACTTTTAGCACTTTTCTTTTGAAGAAAAAAACGGCTACTTTCTTATATCATCTCGAATGCGGTAGGAAATTCCGAAATTAAAAACAGAATAGTTTTTTAACGGAGCATAAATAGCACTCCCATCATTTACTTCATCGGTAGTTGTAGTGTATTGTAACGGACTTTTCCCAAAAGAATAGCCAACTCCAGTAGATAATAGTATATTCTTATAAATGAAATATTCTGCAAACGCTTTCAAAAACACTTCTTCAAAACGCATGTAATTTTCTGGATTACTATCGGAAAGATTAAAACTTCGGGTCAGCCATTTAAAATCCAAACCGGTATAGACTTTATTTTTTACAACATTGAATTCTATTTTATAATTGGAAGGTAGAATTCCGTACAAATAAATACGGTCAGTTGCTTTCCAATCGACTCCTAAAAGCGGGACAAAGAAATTGCCGAATGCTTCTCTGTTGTAATACAATCCGAATTTGAGTTTTAGGTTTTCATTTACTTCGTAATTTTCTAAAAATAATCCGCCATACTGAAAATCTTTTGCTGTTAAAGCACCTTCAAAATTAGAGGCAAGCTTCGAAATTCCCATCACAACCGTTTTCCATTTTTTGCTTTTTGAAACCCATTGAAATCCGATTGGCATTGCAATACTCGATACATTTGAAGTGTTATTTCCTTCAAAGTTTACAGACGAACGCAACAGTTCGGCGTTAATTCGCAATAAAAAAACGTTGCCGTTTTTAAATTGTTTTGGATACAATACATTGAGCATATAATTATCCGTTTGATTTTTTAAATCTGGATTGTTTTTATAATGAGAAGAAAAATGTTGGTAAGTAAAACTGACAATATCGCTATATGGTTGTGCAAAACCGATGGCGGTAATCAGAAAAAAAATGACAATTTGTATTGGTTTTTTGCACATAATAAAAGTAATACATCCAAACAAATCTAATAAAATTACTTTAAGAAATCGATATTCCTTTTCAAACCATCAAACTTGGTGCGTTGGATTGCCGAGTTTTTAAATACTTTCTTGAAGGTGTCTTCGGTGATTTCTTCCCAATCTTTTTTGGAAAAAGAAAGCAATTCGGGATTGGCATTAAACAACGGTTCGTTATGTGGCGTGGAAAATTTATTCCACGGACAAACATCCTGACACACATCGCAACCAAAAGCCCAATCGTCGAATTTGCCTTTCATTTCTTGTGGTAGATTGTCTTTCAATTCTATGGTGAAATACGAAATACATTTGCTTCCATCTACGACATATGGAGCAACAATCGCTTCTGTCGGACATGCATCAATACAAGCCGTGCAAGTACCGCAATGGTCGGTTGTGGGATTGTCGTATTCCAAATCTAAATCGACAATTAATTCGGCGATAAAATAGAACGAACCAATTTGCTGTGTGAGTAAATTGCTGTTTTTTCCTATCCATCCTAAACCACTTTTGGCAGCCCAAGCTTTGTCTAAAACGGGAGCAGAATCGACAAATGCTCTTCCAGAAACTTCACCGATTTCGGTTTGGATAAAGTGTAGTAATTGATTTAATTTTTCCTTGATGACAAAATGATAATCTTGTCCGTAGGCGTATTTGGAAATTTTATAGCTTTCTTGATTTTGAAATTCTGATGGATAATAGTTGAGTAATAATGAAATGACACTTTTAGCATCGTCAACTAATAAAGTTGGATCTAATCGTTTGTCGAAATGGTTTTCCATGTAAGACATTTGACCATTCATTTGATTGTTCAACCATGATTCTAAACGTGGTGCTTCTTCATTTAGAAAACCCGCTTTGGAAATTCCACAAGACAGAAACCCGAGGCGTTTGGCTTCGGCTTTTATGATCTTGGAATAGTATTCCTTTTTAGAATCAACTGTCATCTTTTTGAAAAAGTTACTGAAACGCCAACTGGTTTTAGCGTAATCAAAGGATTGAATTGAACGGCTGCATGTTGCGATGTTATCGTGTATTTTTTTACAATATAGGAAAGCGTTAATCCCATTTCGTAAATGGCAAATCCAAAACCGATGCACATTCTTGGGCCGGCACCAAATGGATAGAAATAGTTCATCGATTGTTTTTTTTGTTCTCCTAAAAATCGTTCGGGATTGAACACTTCTGGGTTTTCCCAGTACTTTGGATTGCGATGCAATTCATAAAAAGAAATTCCGATGAGCGTTCCTTTTTTGATATAGTATCCCGAAATGGTATCGTCTTCGAGGTTTTCTCTATCGGTTATCCAAGCGGGAGGATACAAGCGCAAGGATTCGTTGATTACTGCATTCGTATATGTCATCTTTTGAAGTTGCTCTACTGTATCGTCTGTTTCTGAAGCTATAGTTAATAATTCATCATACATTTTTTGCTGTATTTCGGGATGATTTGCTAAAAAATGCAACGTAAATGTCAACGCATTGGCGGTAGTTTCATGACCTGCGATAAAGATGATTTTTATTTCGTCTATCAATTGTTGGGTCGACATTCCTTCGCCTGTATCTTCATAACGGGTTTTGAGAAGCATGTCGAGCAGGTCATTATGCTGTTCTTTTGAACGTTGTCTTTCATCAACAAATTCCTTGATAATGGCATCACTTTCTAAAGATAATTGCTGGTGTTTTTTTACTTGACCGCTAATTTTAAACCACCATGTTTTATAAGGCAATCGTATTTCTTTGATGACAAAATCCTGAACTTCCTCGATAATGAATTTGATGCGATTTAATTTTTCTTCGATAAAAGAAATATGAAACAACGATTTTGCTACCACATTAAAGGCGAGTTTATTCATTATTGGAAACAGTGCTATTTCTTTTTCTTCGGCCAAATCTTTTAATTCTAAAGCAATCGTTTGTTCCATATTATGAACCAATTGATTCATTTTTTGTTTGTGAAAAGCCGGTTGTATCAGTCTTCGTTGTTTTAACCAAAAGTCGCCATTAACGGTGAGCAATCCCTTGCCTAAATACTTAGACAAGAACTTGGTTTGCAGTTCTGACTTCTGATAATTTTTTTGATTTTTCTGAAGAATGTATTCCGCCATCTCATTATCTCTTGATAATAAAACGTGTTTTGTTTTTCCAATTCGTATGGAAAACGTATCGCCAAATTCATTAAAATATTTGTTGTGAAAAGGGATTGGATTTTTCCGAAAACTTTCCGCCTTCAACAAGAACCTAAATAACGAAAGCTGTATAGGATAATTGTATTTCTTGTTTACTGACATGATTTTGTATTTAGAATACTACGTGTTGCGTTAGGGATTGGAGTGAAAATCCTTTTTGGATTATCCGAAGCGCAGCGAAGGAAAATCTTCAATGTAGCGCAGCGGAATTGCAAAAAGATTGAAGCGTAAAGCCCGCCCGCCTTTTCGCGGGAACGCCCTAAAACAATCCGCCTTGCGTGTTCAATTTTATCTTTCCCAAATGGGTGTATGCTTTATCGGTAACTTCCCTTCCTCTTGGTGTTCTAATAATAAAACCTTCTTGAATTAAGAATGGTTCGTACACTTCCTCAATGGTTTCGCCACTTTCGGAAACGGCTGTCGCTAAAGTAGATAATCCTACTGGACCACCTTTGAATTTATCGATGAGGGTGGTTAGAATTTTATTGTCCATTTCATCCAAACCATGCGCATCGACGTGTAATGCTTTGAGCGAATACTGTGCAATTTCAATATCGATTTTACCATTGCCTTTTATCTGGGCAAAATCTCTAACACGACGCAATAATGCATTGGCAATACGAGGTGTTCCGCGACTTCTTCCAGCAATTTCAATCGCCGCTTCCATCGTTATTGGCATTTTTAAAATGCTGGCGCTTCGCTGGACGATGGTGGTTAATAGCTCGGTATTGTAATATTGCAATCGACTTTGGATGCCGAAACGGGCACGCATTGGAGCCGTTAATAATCCGGAACGCGTGGTGGCTCCTACTAGAGTAAACGGATTAAGGTTGATTTGAACGCTTCTGGCATTTGGACCTGATTCGATCATGATATCGATTTTGAAATCTTCCATAGCCGAATACAGGTATTCTTCTACTACTGAACTGAGTCGGTGAATTTCATCAATAAATAAAACATCACGATCTTCAAGATTGGTAAGCAATCCTGCTAAATCTCCGGGTTTGTCTAATACGGGTCCGGATGTAATTTTGATTCCGACTCCCAATTCATTTGCTAAGATATTCGCCAACGTTGTTTTTCCTAAACCTGGAGGGCCATGAAACAACGTATGATCGAGCGCTTCATTTCGTTGATTTGCTGCTTCCACAAAAACTTTCAGATTATCTAAAACTTGTTCTTGTCCTGCGAAATCATCAAAAGTAAGTGGTCTTAACTTTTTTTCAAGATCAAGTTCTTCTGGATTCAAATTAGCACTTGTGGGATCTAGATTTTCGTTCATACTACAAATATAAGATAAAGTTATTGGTTGAAAAATGTTTAAACGAGTTCAATAAAAAAAATGCCAATCAATTAAGAATGGCATTTTGATATTTATTTTTAACTCTTAATGGTGCAATACTTCTTCACCGGGTTTCATAGGAACGTTCTGAGGAACAAAGTCTTCATCGTGTCCTGGTTTGCTGTAATCATAAGGCCATCTGTATACGTGAGGAATTTCTCCTGGCCAATTTCCGTGAATGTGCTCAATTGGAGCTGTCCATTCCAATGTATTTGATCTCCATGGATTTTGAACTGTTTTTTCTCCGTAGAACATACTGTAGAAGAAGTTCCATAAGAAAACCAATTGGAAGGCTCCACCAGTTAAGGCGAATATTGTAATCACTACGTTCACATCATTTAAATCGTCAAACAATGGAAAGTTGGTGTTGGTATAATAACGTCTTGGTAAACCTGCCATTCCGATAAAGTGCATTGGGAAGAAAACGCCGTACGCACAAACTGCAGTTACCCAAAAGTGAATGTATCCTAAGTTTTTATTCAACATTCTTTTGTACATTTTTGGATACCAGTGGTAGATTCCTGCGAACATTCCGTAAAGTGCAGAAATACCCATTACTAAGTGGAAATGCGCAACTACGAAATACGTATCGTGAACATTGATGTCAAGAGTACTGTCTCCTAAAATAATTCCGGTTAATCCACCAGTGATGAATGTAGAAACCAATCCGATAGAGAATAACATTCCGGGATTCAATTGTAAGTTACCTTTCCATAAAGTCGTAATATAATTAAATGCTTTTACCGCAGATGGAATTGCAATCAATAAAGTCGTGAAAGTAAATACCGATCCGAGGAAGGGATTCATTCCCGAGATAAACATGTGGTGACCCCAAACGATGGTTGATAAGAATGCAATCGCTAGAATTGACATAATCATCGCTCGGTAACCAAAGATTGGTTTTCTTGAATTCGTTGCTAATACTTCTGATGTGATACCCAATGCAGGAAGTAAAACGATGTATACTTCAGGATGTCCTAAGAACCAGAATAAGTGTTCGAATAAAACGGGAGAACCACCTTGGTAGTTTAAAACTTCACCAGCGATATAGATGTCTGATAAAAAGAAAGATGTTCCGAAACTTCTATCCATTATTAACATCAATGCGGCAGAAAGTAAAACTGGGAACGATATTACACCTATTACCGCTGTAATAAAAAATGCCCAAATGGTTAATGGAAGTCGGGTGAAAGACATTCCTTTTGTTCTCAAATTAATTACAGTAACGATATAATTTAATGATCCAAGTAACGATGCTGCAATGAAAATCGCCATCGATACCAACCATAATGTCATTCCCAATCCAGATCCTGAAATCGCTTGTGGTAATGCACTTAACGGAGGATAAATTGTCCATCCTGCAGACGCTGGTCCCGATTCGACAAATAATGAAATTACCATTATTACGCTTGAAAGGAAAAACAACCAATACGATATCATGTTCAATAACCCTGAAGCCATATCTCTTGCACCACATTGAAGTGGAATTAACAAGTTACTGAACGTTCCGCTCAATGCCGCTGTTAATACAAAGAAAACCATGATGGTTCCGTGAATAGTAATCAAGGAAAGATAAGTTTCATTCGTCATTACACCACCCGGAGCCATTCTTTCTCCAAGGAAAAAGCTGAATATTTTAAAAGATTCTTCTGGCCAAGCTATCTGCATTCTGAATAGCATTGACATACCAACACCAATAATACCCATTATAATACCTGTTAACAGGTATTGTTTTGCAATCATTTTGTGATCAATACTAAAAATATATTTAGTAATGAACGTATCTTTATGATGGTGCTCTTCGTGGTGATCGTGTTCGTGGTGATCGTGTTCGTGACTCATTGCTGACATTTATAAATCTTTATTATATTATTATTTCATTGGAACTTCTGCTACTGAAGTCGAATCTTTTTTAGTTGTTGAAGTAGAATCGGTTGATTTTGTAGCGCCTTCTTCTGGCTTAGCATCGGCAGCAACTGCTTCTTTAACAGCTTGTATTAAAGTTGGTTTTTCATTTAACCATTTCTTATAATCTTCGGGTGTATCAACTACAATTTTCATTTGCATATTGTAGTGAGAAGCGCCACAAATTTTGTTACATAACAATAAGTAATCAAAAGTGTAAGGATCAAGAGGTGTTTTTCCTTCGGCAACTAATTGGACACTTTTTTTCTGTCTTATGTTGTTGATATTATCCACTTTTGCAATCATATCTGAATCTTCTCTCATATCAAGAGTAGTTCTGGTTGCTGTGAAAGAAAAGTTGGTTACCATTCCTGGAACACAATTCATTTGTGCTCTAAAGTGTGGCATATATGCTGAGTGTAATACATCTTGAGAACGTATCTTGAAAATGATTCGCTTTCCTTTTGGAATGTGGAATTCGCCAGTTACGGTTTTGTCATCTTGTGCATTTGGATCGGCCATGTCAACTCCCATCGTATTCACACCTTCGATGTATCTTACGTTGGCTTTTCCTAAAACATTATCGTCTCCAGAATATCTAGCTTCCCATGAAAATTGTTTAGCATATAATTCGATTACAATTGAATCTTGTTCGTCTTCTTTATCTACAAACATAATATCTGACCAGGCATACAATCCGTAGAAAATTAAAACTGCCAATACTACTGCTGGAATAGCACTCCAAATAAATTCTAATTTATTATTGTCTGCAAAGTACGTTGCTACTTGACCTTTTCTTCCTCTGTATTTGTAGGCAAAATAATGTAATAACGCTTGTGTGATAGTTTGTACGATGAAAATTAGTATCATCGAAATTATCATCAGATTATCCAATAATGGTCCGTGTTCTGAAGCAGAATCGTCAATCATCGGGAATTTACCACAGTAGTATATACTAAGAATCGTAGTTAAATAAATAAATCCTAAGAAACCAAACATTAAGTACCCTTGTACTTTGTTATCATTATCATTTGCAACTTGTGAGTTATCACTTTTCTGCCCAACTTGTGTTAAATCAAATATTTTAGTTAATTGCCAAATAGCAATTGCTAATAGAACTAAAACAATAAGTACCAATAAACTTGTCATTGTGGTTTACTTTAAATATTAATAATGAAAATGTTTACTTTCTTCAATGTATGGATTTCGTTTTGGCGTTAAAGGTGCTTTTGTTAAAGCAGTAAATACAACGAAAATAAATAATCCTAAGAAAAATAATATTGATGCAATTTCTGAAACACCAATAAACCATTGATCTCCTACTGTTGCAGGCATAATCATATTGAAGAAATCAATATAATGTCCTAATAAAATAACTACTCCGGCAGCAACAATAATTGGAGCGATTCTTTTGAAATCGGAATTGATAAGTACCAATATTGGGAAAACAAAGTTCATAACAACTGCGCCAAAGAATGGTAAGTTATAATGTTCTATTCGCGTTACAAAATAAGTAACTTCTTCAGGAATATTGGCGTACCAGATTAACATGAATTGTGAGAACCATAAGTACGTCCAGAATACACTGATACCAAACATGAATTTCGACAAATCATGAATGTGGCTTGAATTTACATGTTCTAAATATCCTTTTGATTTTAAATATAAGGTTACCATTGATATCGTTGTAATTCCACTTACGAAGAAGCTAGCAAAAACGTACCAACCAAATAAAGTACTAAACCAGTGTGGGTCAACAGACATAATCCAGTCCCAAGACATAATCGATTCTGATACGATGAAAAATACCAAAAATCCGGCAGATATATTAAAATTCTTTTTGTAGTAGGCATTGTCATTTGCTTCGTCTTGAGCCAAACAATTTCTTCTAGAAAAATAACGGTATAAGTTCCATCCTAATAAGAAAACAGCGGCTCTAATTATCCAGAAAGGGAAATTTAAATATCCTGATTTTGCTGCAATCATTTTATCATAATTTGGAGAAGCTGGATCTGTAATTCCTTTTTCCATCCAAGCAAATAAATGATTGGTTTCGAAAACATGCAATCCGATGACTATTAAAAATATAAAGAAAATAACCGATATAACTGGTAAGAATGCTGTTATTCCTTGCATAACCCTAAACAATACCGGCGACCATCCTGCTTGTGCCACTTGTTGAATTCCGTAGAAAGCTAAAACTCCCATCGTAATTAACAAGAAGAAAATACAAGCTATATAAAGTGCTGCCCAAGGTTTGTTTTGCAATTGCTGCAATACGTGATGTAAATGTTTTTCGTGTTCTGCGTGTGCGTCAACATGCTCTTCTTCTGAAGCTACTTCTTTAGAAGCGTGTTCTTCTGCTACGGTATTTTCATCAACAGTTATACGAAGTGAATCTTTAGTTATTGGAGTATTTCCAGAAATCTTTCCGTCAACAGAAATACGAAGTGAATCTTCAGCTTTAGTATTCTCTACAGGTGCAGGAATATTTTTTAGTTCTGGTTTGTGTTCTGCTGCTTCTGCATTGTGTGCACCTTCGTGATGTTCAGCAGCTACAATTTTTTCTACGTCTTCAATAGTTTTAGGAGTAGATAAAAAACCATAGGTAATACCTACCAATCCTAAGATCATTAGTACAATTGCTGTGGTTCTTAATTTATTTGAAAATGTATACATATCTTTAACAATCTGTTTATTCAACAATTATAATTTGCTTTTTAGTTGTAGCACGTACTCGGCAACTAACCAACGTTCGTTTTGACTCAATTGATTTGCATGTGATCCCATGGCATTCAAACCGTAAGTTACAACATGAAAAACACTTCCAATATTAATTTCCCTGTCTTTATAACTAGGTACGCCTAAAAATTTTTCTTGTTTTACTAATTTACCTTTTCCGTCTCCAGTTGTTCCGTGACAGATTGCACAGTAAATACCGTACAACTCTTCTGCTTTTTTCATATCAACAGCTGTTGAGTCAAGTGGCGATTTTAAATTCGCAGCTTTTACAGCAACTAATGCATCCGGCGTATTTGGATATTCGTAAGGAACGAATCCTCTTTTGATTGCTCCTGATGGAGGTAATTGTCCTTCTTGTCCTTTTAAACCATAAGGGGAATTAAAAGCAGCTGATTCAGAATAGGTTTCATAACTAACAGCTTCGTACATGTTAGGCATATATTGATAGTTAGGCTTGTCATCACTTTTACAAGAAGCGAATGCGATTACCATCACCAATACTACGGTTATTTTTAATACACTTTTCATATCTAATTAATGCTTTTCTATTACTTTAACTTCCACTGCACCTGTACCTTGTAAGAAAGAAATCAATTCTTCTTCATTGTTGTTTACAGAAACTTCCATTAAGAAATGATCGTCAGTTGTTCTAACATCGGGATTCTCGGCTTTTTTGAATGGCCATAATTTACTTCTCATGTAGAACGTAATTACCATTAAGTGGGCAGCAAAAAAAACTGTCATTTCAAACATAATTGGCACAAAAGCTGGCATATTTTGGTAATATGCAAAACTTGGTTTTCCACCAATATCTTGTGGCCAATCTTGAATCATGATAAAATTCATCATCCATGTTGCAACTGATAAACCAATACATCCATAAATAAATGCACATATTGCGGTTCTTGTAGGTGCTAAACCCATGGCTTTGTCCAATCCGTGAACTGGGAAAGGAGTATAAACTTCTTCAATATGATGGTGCGCTTTTCTGGCTTGCTTTACAGCATCCATTAAGATGTCATCATCATTGTATATTGCGTGTATAACTTTATTACTACTCATAATAACTACTACTATTTTTCTGAATTATTATCGCCTGCTAATGCTCTTGCTCTTTTGTAATTTTCTCCCGAAGATTTTAAAATTGTCTTCACCTCTGCCTGAGCAATTACTGGGAATGTTCTTGCATATAATAAAAATAATACGAAGAAGAATCCTATGGTTCCGATGAAAATTCCAATATCTACAAATGTTGGTTGGAACATTGTCCATGATGACGGAAGGTAATCTCTGTGTAACGATGTTACGATGATTACAAAACGCTCAAACCACATTCCGATGTTTACTACAATTGAAATTATGAAAGAGAACATAATACTTGTTCTTAATCTCTTGAACCACATAAATTGTGGAGAGAACACGTTACACGACATCATCGCCCAGTAGGCCCACCAGTAAGGTCCCGTTGCTCTGTTTAAGAATGCGTATTGTTCGTATTCAACTCCAGAATACCATGCTACAAATAACTCGGTGATGTAAGCAACTCCAACAATAGAACCTGTAATCATGATTACAATGTTCATTAATTCGATGTGTTGAATCGTGATGTAATCTTCCAAATTACATACTTTTCGCATGATAATAAGTAAGGTGTTTACCATCGCAAATCCAGAGAATACCGCTCCTGCCACAAAGTACGGAGGGAAAATGGTTGTATGCCAACCCGGAATTACAGATGTAGCAAAGTCCATCGATACAATAGTATGAACAGAAAGTACAAGTGGGGTTGCTAAACCCGCCAAAACCAATGAAACTTCTTCAAAACGTTGCCAATCTTTAGCTCTTCCGCTCCATCCAAAACTTAGAATAGAATATACTTTTTTATTGAAAGGTGTAATTGCTCTATCGCGAAGCATAGCAAAATCGGGTAATAAACCGGTCCACCAAAATACAAGTGATACCGATAAATACGTTGATATTGCAAATACGTCCCATAATAATGGTGAATTAAAGTTAACCCATAACGAACCAAATTGATTCGGAATTGGTAAAACCCAATACGCCAACCATGGACGACCCATGTGAATTACAGGGAATATTGCCGCTTGGATTACCGAGAAAATTGTCATTGCTTCCGCAGAACGGTTAATGGCCATTCTCCATCGTTGACGGAATAATAATAGTACTGCAGAGATTAAGGTTCCGGCGTGACCGATACCAACCCACCAAACGAAGTTCGTGATATCCCAAGCCCAACCAACTGTCTTATTTAAACCCCAAGTTCCGATACCGGTGGAGATTGTATACACGATACACGCCAATCCCCACAGGAACGCGGCCAATGCAATTGAAAATACAATCCACCAATGTTTGTTGGCTTTACCTTCAACTGGCGCAGCGACATCTACTGTTACGTCGTGATATGTTTTATCACCGATAACTAAAGGTTTTCTAATACTTGAATCGTATATATGAGACATAATCCTTTAAATTGATTTTAATTTTTCTTAAGTATTTCTAACTTTCACGTGGTAGAACACATTTGGTTTTGTACCAACATGCTCCAATAAGTGGTACATTCTTTCTTCTTCCGCCAATGCTTTCACTTTACTTGTTTCATCATTAACATCTCCGAAAACCAATGCACCTGAAGAAC
>JAYVFV010000233.1:0-8025 GCA_043772885.1 Flavobacteriales bacterium | reverse complement strand
TATTTTTATTGATAATGTTCCCACTGCTGGTTTTGTTTCTATTATTTTTGAATCGAACAACTGGAAAACAATTACTAAAGGTAAAACAGTTAAAATTTTATTTCCTCGAGATTGCTAAATTATGAGTTCAAATCCCAATTATAAATACACCGATAGAGAAAAAAGTTGGCTAGCTTTCAATGCTCGCGTACTTCAAGAAGCTGCCGACGAAACTGTTCCGTTACTTGATCGGCTTCGCTTTTTAGGAATATTTTCCAATAATTTAGATGAGTTTTTTCGTGTGCGTTTTGCCGCGATTCGTCGTTTGAGTTTGTCTGGCGAAACGGGAGAAAAAATCCTCGGTGGCATCTCAGCTCAAAAACTCCTAAAAGAAATTACCGAAATTGTTATCAAACAACAATCGGAAAGCATGCATGTTCTCGAAATAATCGAAAAACAACTCGAAGCACAAAACGTTTTTATTGTCGATGAAACTACAGTATCTATAGAACAATCCATTTTTATTAAAGACTTATTTATCCAAAAAGTGAGTCCAGAATTAGTTACCATTATATTAAATGATCTTGCCGAATTTCCATTACTAAAAGATACCATGGGTTACTTAGCAGTCAAATTAGTAATGAAAACGGATGAAAAAACAAAATTACTCGGATTAATAAGGCCAAAAAAGGAAGTCCGTTACGCCATCATCGAAATTCCAAAAAACATCAATCGCATTGTGGAGCTTCCTTCCACAAAAGAAAAGCAATACATCATGATGCTCGACGATGTTATCCGATACAATCTCAGCAGCATATTTAATATTTTCGATTACGAAAGTATCTCGGCGCACATGATAAAAATCACCAGAGATGCACAGCTGGATATTGATAGTGATATGAGTAAAAGTATGCTCCAAAAAATTGCATCTTCGGTAAAAGATAGAAGAATCGGCGAACCCGTTCGCTTTGTTTATGATAAAGCGATTGGAAAAGACACCTTGAATTTTTTCCTTTCTCACATGGGAATTGAAGCTACCGACAGCATCATTCCCGGTGGTCGTTACCACAATCGCCGTGACTATATGGATATTCCCAACCTAGGAAGATTCGATTTGCTTTACCAACAAAAACCAGCGTTACCTGTAGAAGGACTCTCATTAGACGGAAGTCTCCTCAACAAAATAGCCAAAAAAGATTATCTTATTTCAGCGCCGTACCAATCCTTCTCGTATTTAATAAAATTTCTACGTGAAGCCGCTCTCGATCCAAAAGTGACAACGATAAAAATCACCTTGTACCGTTTGGCAAGAAATTCTCAAATCGTAAGTTCTCTCATCAATGCGGCAAAAAACGGTAAAAAAGTTACCGTCCAAATCGAATTGCAAGCCCGATTTGACGAAGCGACCAATATTTTTTATGCCGAACAAATGCAAACCGAAGGTATCGATTTAATCTTCGGAATTAAAGGTTTAAAAGTGCACTCAAAAATTTGCTTGATTGAACGAATTGAATTCGGGAAATTAAAACGATACGGATTTATCTCTACCGGAAATTTCAACGAATCTACCGCAAAAATTTACACCGACGTTACCCTTTTTACAAGTCACCAACAAATTCTAAAAGACGTTTCAAAAGTATTCGATTTCTTCGAAGTCAATTACCGTTTGCACCGTTACAAACTTTTAATCGTCTCGCCACATTATACGCGTGCCAAAATTTACAAGCTAATCGACAGAGAAATAACACATTCTCAAGCCGGAAATCCAGCAATTATTAATCTAAAAATGAACAGCTTGTCCGACTTTGCCATGATCGATAAATTGTACGACGCTAGTAACGCCGGAGTGAAAATCAAATTGCAAATTCGTGGCATTTGTTCGCTAATTCCGGGTGTTAAAGGAATGAGCGAAAATATAGAAGCCATAAGTATTGTCGATAATTTTCTCGAACATTCCCGCATTTTTATTTTCGGAAACAACAATAATCCCGATGTGTTCATTTCATCGGCCGATTTTATGACGCGCAACCTCGACGGTCGAGTTGAAGTGACTTGCCCAATATTAGATGAAAATATTAAAAAACAATTAATCGATAATTTTAATGTAGGTTGGAAAGGAAACGTAAAAGCCCGCTATCACTCCGAAAAATTAGATAATAAGTACCGAATTAGAAAGGATGGTGAAGCCGTTTTCCGCGCCCAGCAAGAAACGTATAATTACTATAAAAGCCATATAAATGAAGAGGATTAATTTTATTTTTGTGCCAATTCCAGCTTTTCGTTCCAAGTTTGTATGCTGTTTGCTAGCAATTTTAAATGTTTAAAATAGCTTCCGTTGGTCGCTTTTTAAACCTAAAAATTGCAAACCAACACCACATAAAGCTTTCCACTGCAATCTGGGGCAAAACAATAATGAATTATGAATTATGAGTTATACTAAATTATATTCAAAAAGTCTAAAAATCTAAGAAGTCTAACAATCTATAAATGATTACAATAAAAAAATACGCAGCGATTGATATTGGTTCCAATGCCATGCGATTGCTTATTACCAATATTGTTGAACAAGAAGGAAAAGACACACAATTCAACAAATCAGCATTAATTCGTGTTCCTATTCGATTGGGTCAGGATGCTTTTACGGTTGGCGAAATTTCTCCCGAAAATATTGACAGAATGGTTGATGCCATGAATGCCTTCCAACTTTTAATGAAAGTCTATAAAGTAGAAAAATACAAAGCTTGTGCAACATCCGCCATGCGAGAAGCCTACAACGGAAAAGAAGTAGCCGCAATCATCAAAGAAAAAACAAAAATTGATATTGATATTATCGATGGAAAAAATGAAGCTGCCATAATCGCATCCTACGATTTAAACAATTTTATTCGCACCGACCAAACCTATCTTTACGTAGATGTTGGCGGCGGAAGTACCGAATTTTCTCTTTTCTCAGAAGGTAAAATGGTAGCGTCTAAATCGTTCAAAAACGGAACCGTTCGTTTGCTTAACAATATGGTAAACGAAGTCGTTTGGGAAGAAATCGAAAAATGGATTAAAACCACTACAGCAGAATACGATGATATTATTTTAATTGGCTCCGGCGGAAACATCAATAAAATCTTTAAACTTTCGGGCAAACATGAAGATAAACCGTTGTCGTATGTGTATTTAACATCACAATACCAGTATTTAAATTCCTTAACTTACGAACAACGAATAGCCGAATTGGGACTCAATACCGATAGAGCCGACGTAATTATTCCAGCTACGCAAATTTATTTAAATGCAATGAAATGGAGTGGTGCACGTCAAATCTACGTGCCAAAAATTGGTTTGGCTGACGGAATTGTAAAAGCAATGTACAACGGAACACTATAAACAATAAGACCATGAAAACAGTAAAATTATTGCTCGGATTAACTTTTTTAATACTATTCGTTGCTTGTAAGCAAGAGGAAAAGACAACTTCCAATTATTTTAAATCGGAGGAAACCGGAATAAAAACAGGCGGAGTAAAAATTATTACCATCGATTCTCCAAAAGGAAAATTAAAAGTCTGGACAAAACGTTTTGGAAATAATCCCAAGATGAAATTACTACTTTTAAGTGGCGGACCAGGAATTTCACATGAGTATTTTGAATGTATGGAGAGTTTCCTTCCAGCTGAAGGAATAGAAATTATTTATTACGACCAAACCGGAACTGGTTTGTCCGACAATCCCAACGATACTGCTATGTGGGATTTACCGCGTTATGTAGAAGAAGTAGAACAAGTTCGAAAAGCACTCAACTTAAACAAAGACAATTTTTATGTTTTGGGGCATTCTTGGGGAGGTATTCTCGCCATGCAATACGCCTTGAAATACCAGAACAATTTAAAAGGACTTATCATTTCCAACATGATGGCAAGTTGCCCGAAATACGGAGAATATTCTAAAGTGTTGGAAAAGCAAATCAATCCAGAAGTATTAAAAGCGATAAAAGAGATTGAAGCCAAAAAAGATTATTCCAATCCGAAATACATGGAATTGCTAATGAACAATTTCTACAACCAACACATTCTTAGAAAACCAGTTGCCGATTGGCCAGAACCTGTAAGCCGAGCCATGGGCAAATTAAACAGCTCGCTCTATATTACGATGCAAGGTCCAAGTGAATTGGGAATTTCCGGAAAATTAACGCATTGGGATGTGTCTAAAGAGTTGCCAAAACTAACCGTTCCCACTTTAGTAATCGGTGCGAAATACGATACGATGGATCCCGAATACATGAAATGGATGTCCACTCAAATTAAAAACAGCACCTATTTATACTGCGCTAATGGAAGTCACATGAGCATGTACGACGACCAAGAAACGTACATGAAAGGGTTGATTGATTTCATTAGGAAAGTAGATAAATAGATTAAATATCCAAATCAAAGATTTTTTTCAATACTTCTAAATTCGGATTGATTTCGTTCAATCGGTTGTATTTATCTTGAGTTGTAAATGCTTTTTTGGTGTCAATACTTTCATTTATTCGTACCTCAATTGTAATTTCGTGATTGTGTAAATGACTGCGCAAATAGGTTAGAAGTTCGTGTTTTTCTCTCTCAAAATCAATTTTAGAACCTTCATTTGGGAGTTCATGAATGACAGTAGTTCCGTCTAATCTAGGATCGTTGATACGTAATAACGATTCCATTATTTTGTATCCTTTATCGCCTAATTTATCGGCATATTTAAACCAAAATTCTTGCATTTCAGTTTCTGTAAAGACTTCACTTGGTAAATAAACCGCTTGCTTAACAATTCCTTTTTGAGCTTCAAGCAATTCTTTTTTGGCTTTTATGCTCGATAGTGATAGTGAGGAAACTTTGGGTTCTGATGTTGTCGGTTGTCGGTTGTCGGTTGTCGGTTGCGTCATTGCGAGAGCTTGTCCCGAATTTTCGGGAGACGAAGCACACGAGGCATCGCCGAACGGAGCGGAGCTAATCTCGTCTATTACAACAATTTCAATATCTTCTTTAATTTCGGGAACAATCGATGCAACGTTCTCAACTTCTATCCTCCCACTTCCAGCCTCGGCGATGGAATAATCTTGCTTTCTAAAATAAGTAGGTGGAATTATAAAGTCAACTTTTTTTTTTCTCCATCAAAGTTGATAGAGCAAAGTTGCATAAGGGAAAGCTCGACGAGCAATCGTTGGTTTTGCGACACTTTAAATTTCAAATCGCAATCATTGGCAATTTCAATTCCTTTAAGCAGTAAATCTTGGGAACATTTTTGAGCTTGCTCGCCATACATTTTTTGAGCTTGTTCTCCAACTTCCAATAAAACTAATGTCGCTGGGTTTTTGCAAACCAACAAATCTCTAAAATGCGATGCTAATCCAGCAATAAAATGATGTCCGTCAAATCCTTTAGATAAAATTTCATTGTATTTAACTAAAATATCAGGAATATTATTTTCTAAAATTAAATCGGTAATTTTAATGTAAGTTTCATAATCCAACACATTCAAGTTTTCTGTAACTGCTTGGCGTGTCAAGTTATTTCCGCAATACGAAACCACTCTGTCAAAAATAGACAACGCATCGCGCATCGCTCCGTCGGCTTTTTGAGCAATAATATGCAACGCATCATCTTCAAATGCAACACCTTGGCTTGCGGCAACTTCAGCCAAATGCTCTTTGGCATCTTTAACGGTGATTCGCTTAAAATCGAAAATCTGACAACGTGATAAAATCGTCGGAATAATTTTGTGTTTTTCGGTTGTTGCCAAAATAAAAATGGCGTGTTTTGGCGGTTCTTCTAGTGTTTTTAGAAAAGCATTAAAAGCAGCCGATGACAACATGTGTACCTCATCAATAATATAAACCTTGAACTTACCTGTTTGTGGTGGAATACGAACTTGGTCAATCAAACTTCGAATATCATCTACCGAATTGTTGGATGCGGCATCCAATTCGAAAACATTAAAGGCAAAATCTTCATTGGGATCATCGTAACCTGGTTGATTGATTTTTCGAGCTAAGATACGCGCGCAAGTTGTTTTTCCAACGCCTCTTGGACCTGTAAACAATAGGGCAGAAGCCAAGTGATTGGTTTCTATGGCATTAAGTAAAGTATTGGTAATAGCTTGCTGACCAACTACATCCTTAAAAGTTTGCGGGCGGTATTTACGAGCTGATACTACAAATTGTTCCATAAAATTCTGTTGGAGTACAAATATAGTTTTTAATTTAAATATTGAAAATTAAAAAAGGCGTTTCAATAGAAAATTATACTGCAACTTCAGCAATTGTTTCTTTTTTGAGAAGTTTTACCAGAGCAAATTCTGGTGATGAAAATCTGACATTACTTTTAGTGGTTTTGTATTTCCATATGGAACCTTTTTCGTAGGCGGCAATGACATTTGGATGTACATAGTATTTTCGGCAAACGGTTCTGGTATTTCCTAATTTGGAAGCCACTTCATCAAGAACTTCTACAATTCTATGTTTGGTATCGGAAGCATTTTCGGGCATGCTTGATTTCTGGAAAGCATGCAATGCATTCACACTTCCTGCCCAGACACGAAAATCTTTTGCCGTAAAATCCTGATTTGTAATCTTCTTTAGATAGTTATTTACATCAGCCGATCCAATCGATTTATAACCTCCAGTGCCATCGCAATACTGAAATAAATCCTGACCTGGTATGTCTTTGCATCTTTTAATAAGCTCGGCCAATTTCCTACTTTGAAGTCTTATTTTGTGTTTAATCCCTTTTTTACCAATGAATTCAAACTGTATATCAGATTTTAAGAATTTGACATGTTTGTCCTGCATCGTAGTCAGTCCAAAGGAGCCGTATAATTTTTTATATGTTTCATTTCCAATTCGGATATTAGTAACTTCAATGAGTTTTACTACAAGCGCCACCACTTTTTCATAGAAAAGTCCTTTCCTATCTAAATCTCTCTGAACCTGTCTTCGGATGGCTGGAAGTGCACTGGCAAAATTTTGAAGCCGGTAGAATTTGGATTGGTTTCGTATCTTGTTCCAATTAGTGTGATAACGGTATTGCTTTCTGCCTTTAAAATCAATACCTGTCGCCTGAAGGTGGCCATTTTCATAAGGAGAAATCCATACATTTTCCCACGCTGGAGGAATTACCAGTTTGGAAATTCTATCAAGAACCTCTTTTTTTCGAACCTTATCATTATTTTGATCGATGTAATAAAAACCAGTTGTATTGCGTATACGGTAGAATCCTTTACTGCAATTTATGCAATACCTTAATCCTACAGATTTAGCTGTAAAGGAAACGTCTTCAGCTATCTTTTGAAGTTTGGTTTCGAGTCGGTTCATTGGGGGAGTAAATTAAAATCTACTGTAAATCCTAGTTCAGCAAGTTCTTCCAGAGCTTTAGTAACGGTTGCATAATGGTACATTTGTGATTAATTTTATATTTTGATTAACGTATAAAGTTAGCACTCGTTTTATCATTCTATCTTATATAATTGTGATTTAGTCTTAGTAAATTGCTACTTTTGCAGCGCAGACCGCCTTATCGTCCTGATTTATTGGGAAGGAAAGTCCGGACACCACAGAGTAGCATAGCGGGTAACACCCGTCGATTCGAGCAATCGGATTAGGACAAGTGCAACAGAAAGAATGTACAGGTTAAGCTGTAGTGAAACCAGGTAAACTCTATGCGGTGCAATTTCAAGTATATCGATAGTTAAGGGTGACTCGCCCGTTGTCGAAGGGTAGAAAGATAGAGCTTGTGAGTAATTGCTAGCCAAGATAAATGATAAGGCATCGATTTATCGGTGACAGAATCCGGCTTATAGGTCTGCTTTTTTTATTGTCTGTTCGATGATTTGTGATGTTCTAAGAATCAACTTCTGTATTGATTTCAAAAAAGCTAAAAATCGAACCGCCATAACTTTTCTTAAAAGAGAAATGCTCCAGATGGTCGAGCTTCGTATATTTTGAATGCTCAATCACCATCATGCCTTCTGTTTCTAATAATTTGTGTGTGAACACTGATAACACAATTTTCTCAAAAGTTTTCTG
>JAYVFV010000232.1:0-8035 GCA_043772885.1 Flavobacteriales bacterium | reverse complement strand
CTAAAGAAGTTACAATCTTTGAACTATAAATATTATTTTTAGTCAATTCGGCAATAATACTTTCTGCAGCTTTTTTCTGTTCATCGTTTTTGTAGAATATGGCAGAACGGTATTGCGTTCCCACATCAGCCCCTTGACGGTTTAAAGTTGTGGGATCGTGAACGGTAAAAAACACTTGAAAAATTTCATCTAAATTGGTAATTGTTTTGTCATAGGTAATTTCTACAACTTCGGCAGCACCAGTTCTTCCAGTACATACATCAGCATAACTCGGGTTGTCAACGGTTCCTCCTGCAAAACCAGAAGTTGCCGATTTTACGCCTTGCAGATTTTCATAAACGGCTTCCACACACCAGTAGCAACCTCCGGCAAGAACAATGGTCTCAAGGTTTCCTTTATTCCCAGTAGCGATTGTATCAGGAACAAAGTCTAATGAAACCGCATTCATACAATAGCGTTTCCCTGTTGGTTCTGGACCGTCATCAAATAAATGTCCCAAATGACTATCACATCGGCTGCAAAGAGCTTCTGTGCGCGTCATTCCGTAAGATTTATCGTCTTTAAAATAAATACTGTTTTTATTTTCCTGTTCAAAAAAACTGGGCCAACCACAACTGCTACTGAATTTTTGATCGGATTTGAATAATTTATTACCACAAGCGGCACAATAATAAGTTCCTTTCGTTTCTGAATTCCACATTTTACCTGTAAACGCTCTTTCTGTATCGGCATGACGTGCTACTTGGTACAAATCTTCGGGTAATATTTTTTTCCATTCGGCATTGGTAAGCGTTACTTTTTTTGTATCAGAATTAGAATAATATGGATTTTCAGGTTTGTTGATGACGTTTTCCATGGTATTAGTTTTTTGTGTTGTAAGTTGTTTATTTTTCGATTGTCCACACGCATTTAAAACGACAAGGGACAAAATTACTAAATAGTTAGGTATTGATTTTAAATTTCCCATAGCTTTTAAGCTTTTAATTGTTGTACAAATTTACAACGATATACGTGTTGATTTGTCTTCTGGTTTACAAATCGGAATGATTTAAGGAAAGTTTAACGGTCGTTCCATTTTATAAAAAGGTATCGCCAATTCTTTTTTTGTATTTTTGACAAGCATAAAAAAGAACATGAAAGAAGAACAGGTAATTTTAGTCAACTACAACGACGAGCCAATTGGCGTAATGAACAAATTGGAAGCGCATGAAAAAGCAATGCTGCATCGTGCTTTTTCGGTTTTTGTGTTGAATAATAAAAACGAAGTTATGCTACAACAAAGGGCACATCACAAATACCATTCACCTTTGTTATGGACGAATACGTGTTGCAGTCATCAACGTGAAGGAGAAACCAATATACAAGCTGGAAAACGCCGTTTGTATGAAGAAATGGGATTTAAAACCACACTAAAAGAGTTGTTTCATTTTATTTATAAAGCGCCATTTGATAACGGTTTGACCGAACACGAACTCGATCATGTCATGATTGGATATTACAATGACGCACCTGTGATTAACAACGATGAAGTTGAAAGTTGGAAATGGATGAAAATCGAAGACATCAAAGACGATATGATTCAAAACCCTAATCTTTATACCGTTTGGTTTAAAATTATTTTTGACGAGTTTTATCATTATTTAGAAAATCATAAATTGTAAATTCTATACCATGAAAGTTGCCGTATCACGAAAAGCCCACTTCAACGCAGCCCATCGATTGCATCGTAAAGATTGGACAATGGAACAAAATGATGCCATTTTTGGCAAGTGTAATAATCCGAATTTTCACGGACACAATTACGAATTAATTGTTTCGGTAACGGGCGAAATTGATCAGGAAACCGGATTTGTTATTGATGTAAAGATTCTTTCCGATTTAATTAAAGAACATATCGAAGATGCGTTTGATCATAAAAATTTGAATTTAGATGTTGTTGATTTTTTCGATTTAAATCCAACTGTCGAAAATATTGCCGTTGTTATATGGAATAAACTTCGGAAACACATCCATTCTAACAAAGAATTGGAAGTCGTTTTATATGAAACACCACGAAATTTTGTGACGTATAAAGGGAATTAAATTAGACTGCTTAGATTAGTTAGACTTCTTAGACCTTTTAGATTAATAAATGTGATTCTAACAAATCTAACAAATCTAACAAATCTAAGAAGTCTAAGTCAGTCTAAAAATCTAAGAAATCCAAAAATGAAAGTAGGTGATGCCCTCCCAAATTTTACATCTAAAGATACCAACGGAAACGATTTTGATAGTCGTTCCATTATTGGGAAGCAAGCGGTTGTGATTTATTTTTATCCCAAAGATGAAACCCGAGTTTGTACCGAGCAGGCGTGTAGTTTTAGAGACAACTACGAAGAGTTTAAAGCGCTGGGAGCTGATGTTATTGGTATAAGTGCCGATTCGGTAGCGTCTCATGTGAAGTTTAAAAGCAAATATAACTTACCGTTTATTTTATTATCCGATAACGATAAGAAAATCAGAAAACTTTTTGGTGTTAGCAATGATTTGCTTTTTATTCCGGGAAGACAAACGTTTGTTGCAGATAAAAGCGGAATCATTCAAATGGTGTTCAACAGCATGTCGGGAAAAATTCACATAGAGAAAGCATTAGAAATTCTTAAGAAATTGGATTAGTTTACTTTTTGCATCTTTGCATTTTAATTTAAATACTAATGAAGTTATACCCACTGCAATTCCAACCTATTTTAAAAAAAAGAATTTGGGGAGGAACTAAATTAAAAGACTATTTAAACAAACCCATTTCTTCTGAATTTACGGGAGAAAGTTGGGAAATTTCTACAATAAAAAATGATGTAAGTGTTGTATCTAATGGCAGTTTAAAAGGAAAATCACTTAATGAATTGGTAAATGAATTTCCGGAAGCACTTTTAGGGAAAAAAGTGTATCAGCAATTTGGAAAGCAATTTCCGTTGTTGTTTAAGTATTTAGATGCACACGAAGATTTATCGATTCAAGTACATCCAAACGATAAATTAGCAAAAGCAAGACACCATTCGTATGGAAAAACGGAGATGTGGTATGTGATGCAAGCGGATGAAAACGCCAAATTGATTCTAGGATTTAAAGAACAATCTTCTCCCAAACAGTATATTGAAAGCATAGAAAGCAAATCACTATTGTCTATTTTAGATAGTAAAAAAGTAAAAAAAGGTGATGCTTTCTTTTTAGAAACAGGAACTGTTCATGCTATTGGAGCTGGAATTGTCATTGCAGAAATCCAACAAACATCCGATATAACGTATCGGATTTATGATTTTGATAGAGTAGATGCCAATGGAAAATCGAGAGAACTCCATGTAGATTTAGCTTTGGATGCCATTAACTACAATGTAGTTGATGCTGAAAAGGAATATAAAAAAGAAACGAATAATTCGAATGAAATAGTCAATTGCCACTACTTTACTACTAATTTCATTCCGCTTGACGGAAATACAAAAATTACTAAAAACGGACAATCATTTACGGTATACATGTGTGTGGAAGGGAAATTTGAATTGAAATTCAATAATGAAATCTATTCGTATACTATTGGTGATACCGTTTTAATTCCGGCTGAAATGACAGCATTTGAACTATCTGGAAAGGCGTCAGTATTAGAAATTTACATTTCATAGGGATTAATTTAAAGATTATGTGTAGTTTTGCACCAAATTTTAAAAAACAAAAGGAAATGGCAAATGTTAAGAATTTAAAAAAAGACATCAATTACGTTTTAGGTGATATTATTGAAGCAGTTTATTTGTATGAAATGACAACGACTGGTGTGCCTACAGAGGCTTCTAATGCTGTTATTGATGAAGCAATCGGAACTTTTGATGCTTTAATTACAAAAGTAAACGCAAAAAAGGTAGAAAATAAAAAAGCACATTTTAAACAAATTAATGTCGAATTAGAACAAGCTGCGAATCAGTTGGTTGCTAAAATCAATGCATTATAATTCAAAATTGTTATAAAAAAAGTGTCAAATATTTTGGAGAATTAAATTTCACTATTATATTTGCAATCGAATTAAGTTGCCAGCGTAGCTCAGTTGGCTAGAGCAGCTGATTTGTAATCAGCAGGTCGTGGGTTCGAGTCCCTCCGCCGGCTCTTCGTAAAAAAAACCGTAAGTTTATTGCTTACGGTTTTTTGTTTTTGTATAATTCATAGGATTATTTTTCCAGTTTTTGTCTTTCTGCAATTAACGCCGTAAGTTTTTTTCCGTAAAGGGAATTCGCTACTTTCGGGGTTAATGATTTTTGAATTGTATCTAAATAAATTAAATTGATGTCGTAAATTTCTGCTAATGCTAAATATGGTGCTACATCATAATCGCCGTGGTTTACTGCAAAATTGGTAGCATATAAATATTTTCTTTTTTGGATGTTTTTTTGCTGGTCATTAATGGAATTTAATTCGGCGTTTTTACCGTCTTTATAGGCATTGTATTTTTTCTTAATCAGTTCTAAATTTTGATTGACATATCGAGAAGCTACTTTTTTGTATTCATCGTATAATTCTTGATTTTTAGAACCTGTTATTTTGCAATCGGAAGTGAAAAAATCGAGTGAAGTTTCGATATTTATTTTTCCTTTTTCGGCAAAAAAAGGAACGCTGTTATCTAAAGAGTTGGTAACTCCTCTGTCAAGACACAAATAATACATCTCGGGAGAATCTATATTCATCTCACTGATAAAATGCGAATCACCATTGATAACAATGGAGTCAAGGGCAATATAGCTACTATCTTTTAATTTTTGAAATAAATAGTTCCTTTTTTAAATCCTTTTATGTAGCCAGTGATTTGTAAATTTTTATCTGTTTTTTTTTCTGAACAAGAAATTAGAAAAAGTAATGATAGTAGTGCAATACCTATTTTTTGCATGATTTTAATTTTTTGTAAAATAATAAAAAAATCCCCAAAGCGTTGCTATACTTTGAGAATTCATTTTTTTAATTTCTATTTACAAAATTAACTATTTCAGTTATTAGCAGAGGCATTACAGGTAAATCAGGATTGCTATACGATTTTATGTTTTCAGCATCTTCTTTGATTTCTTTCAAAATATGATTCATGTTTTCAATAATTTTCATTGTTGCATTTGGATTGGCTTCTTTTAGTAAATACGCTTCTTTTTCGGTAGTCTGAATATCTTTTGTTCCATTGATTATTAAAATGGGAATGGTAAGTTTTTTTAGTTCCTCTTGTGGATTGTATTTTATCCAAGATATTAAGTAGGGTTGTACGCTTTCTCTAAACAATGAAGCTAATAAGGGATTTTTATTTTCAAAGGTTTTACCTTGTTTTAAAAGCTCTAAATAGGCATTGCATTCTTCAATATGAGCTGGAGCTTGTTTTGCTAATTGTTCTGATAATACTAAATTTATTGGTCTGCCGGCTCCTTCTAAAGAAATGTATCCATCGGCATTATTTTTAGCAGCAACCATTCCAATTAAAGAACCTTCACTGTGTCCAGCGACAATTATTTTACTGTATTTTTTTTGTGATTTGAAATACGTTATTACGTCGTTAGCGTCATTGATAAAATCATCAAAACGAAGGGTTTTTTCATCAAGAGTTCCTAATTTTTTTTGAGCAAACAATCTTTTATCGTAACTAAAAACAGCGATATTATTTTTGGCTAATGCTTTCGATAAAAATTTCAAGGAATTATTTTCTCCACTTTTTTGATTTCCATTTCTGTCTGTTGGCCCAGAGCCAGCAATTAGAATTACTAACTTGGTTTTATTGGATGCGTTTTCGGGAGTGTAAAGTGTTCCGTCAATTAAAGAAGTGACATTTACATCTTCAGTTTTAAAAGTTCTCTTTTCTTGCGAAAAACTTAGTGTAATTGTCGTTAATAAAAAGAGTGCTATTTTAATTTTCATTTTTGGATTTTTATTGCTTTACGCAGAAAAAAAAACTTTTGATATACAAGAGTAAATTTTTAATCGAACTTATTTTTTATATAATATTTTCCTTCTAAATCGTCGTCAAAATCATCAACCATTGGTTTTGGTTTCGGTTTACTGCCAGAAACCTTCTTCTTCCACATTTCAAAGTTGTCTTTTGATAAACGTTTTTTCATGATTTCAGTTACATCACTTTCAGTAATGCCAAATTCTTCTTTTAATACTTCAAAAGGTTTTTTTTCCTCTTGCGCCATGCTGACAACACGTTCTGTTTGTTCGTAGTCAAGTTCTACTTTTTTACTTTTTTTCATTAGATGAAAAACACTTTTGGTTTTTTACTTTTTTGTTTATCAATTCGTCAATCAATATTAAGAAAAAAAATAATTACTTTTTAAAAAGTAGGAAGATTTTTTCTTATTGCGGTGACTTTGTTTTTTGAAACGGAATTTTCAATAAATTGTGTAATCGATTATTTTCTTCCGATTGCATGTGAGTATCAATTCCGTATATAATATCTTCTCGTTTCATGTAATAGAAGGTGCCAAAAAGCCGATCCCAAATCGAAAAAATATTACCATAATTACTATCCGTATACGGTAATTTATAATGATGGTGGATTTTGTGCATATCGGGAGAAACAATAAAATAACTCAACGCCGCATCGAGTTTTTTCGGAATACAAATATTGGCATGATTGAATTGTGAAAATACAATTGATAATGATTGGTACATAAAAATCATCCAAATTGGGCAGCCTACAAGCAAAACACCTAAAGAGGTAAACAAAAATCGGATGACACTTTCGCCAGGATGATGCCTGTTGGCAGAAGTTGTGTCAATCCATGTATCGGAATGATGAATCAAATGAAACCGCCATAAAAGTTTGATTTTATGTTGTACAAAATGTGGAAGATAAGCACCAATTAAGTCAAGTAATAACAGACCAATTAATGTATATAAAAAGAGGTTCATTTTTGGAAGCAATTCTAGAATTCCTATATGATTTTTCAATCCAAATTCGGAAGTCTTCACCAAGATAAACGCTAACATAAAATTAATTACTATGGTTGTTAGTGTAAAAAAGATATTAATTCCGCCGTGATGCCATTTATTGTATTTGAATTTAAAAAAAGGGAATGCATTTTCTATCAACCAAAAAAGTGTTATTCCACCAGAGATTAGCAAAGCTCTATGTGACGACGGAATGGTTTCAAAATACTGAATCAGCGTTTCCATAAATGAATTTAGTTCAAATATATAAAATTAATTATTTGATGTTTCTAAATGTCAGATTAATTCGAGGTTCCATTGGTTTGGCTGTTTTCGGAATTTGATGTTTCCAAAAATGTTGCGTTTCTCCTTTCATGATCAGCAAACTGCCGTGTTCTAAAATTATTTTTTGTTTGGCTTCCTTGATGGAATTGTGTTGCAAATGAAAGGATCGTTCAGCACCAAAACTTACTGAAGCAATTACCGGACTTCTTCCCAATTCTTTTTCATTATCTGCATGCCAACCGTTGCTATCTTTTCCATCACGGTATAAATTAAGTAAAACGGTGGTAAATTTTTCCTGACAAAGCGTTTCCACTTCTTCTTTGATGTAAGTCAGAAGTGCATTCCATGGATGCGGCTGCATCAATATATTGGAATATGAATACGGTTTGCCTTCATTTCCATATAATGCCGTCAAACGCGGTTGTAAATAATTTTTTCCATACACCTTTATACTGTCCTGTTGCCACTGAATTTCATTATAGAGTTTTGTATATAACAAATGGGCTTTTTCCATATCAAATAGATGTGGATAATAGTCAATGGACGAATTAGGCAAATTAAACGCAATCTTGTCGGAAGGAAATAAAGAATTCATTCTTCAAAAATAAAAAAAAACGATAGAAGAACTCCATCTTTTTTTGGATTATCCGATTGTTTGATGCCACTATTGCGTCTTTCCCGCGCAGGCGGGAATCTATTTTTAGGCACATGGATTCTCGCCTGCGCGGGAAAGACATAGTATACCTAATATGTAATTTCAGAAAATCGAATCATCGAATCATCGAAAAATCCAACAATCGAATTTACCTATTCCGGATTGTGTTTA
>JAYVFV010000231.1:0-8043 GCA_043772885.1 Flavobacteriales bacterium | reverse complement strand
CAGAGGTTTTATTTTTGGAATTGCACATATTCGTGGTGGAGAAGATTTAGGTCGTCAATGGTATGAAGACGGAAAATTATTAAAAAAGAAAAATACGTTTACCGATTTTATAGATTGCTCTAAGTTTGTAATTTCTGAAAAGTACACTTCTGCAGCACATCTTTACGCAGAAGGAGGTTCCGCCGGCGGATTATTAATGGGAGCAATTGTTAATATGGCTCCCGAAATTTACAACGGAATCATCGCTCAAGTTCCTTTTGTAGATGTGGTAACTACAATGCTAGATGAAACTATTCCGCTAACAACAGGAGAATATGACGAATGGGGAAATCCAAATGAAAAAAAATATTACGATTATATGCTGTCGTATTCGCCTTATGACAATGTCGTTGCAAAAGATTATCCCAACATGTATGTTTCTACAGGATTGCATGATTCGCAAGTACAATATTGGGAACCAGCAAAATGGGTGGCGAAATTAAGAGATTTGAAAACAAATTCGAATCAATTATTTCTCCATACCAATATGGATTCTGGTCATGGTGGAGCTTCGGGAAGGTTTGAAGCGCTTAAGGAATTAGCGAAAGAATTCAGTTTTTTATTAGATTTAGAAAGAATTGAAAAGTAATTAATTTTTTTTACTTAAATTTGCAAGGATTTGAGGTCAATAATTAGAAATTTTTTTCCTTGATTAACTATTTTTTTATGAAAGAAGAAATAAAAGCGTATAATAATGTCTTGGAATTAATAGGAAATACGCCTATTATTAAACTTAACAAAGTTACAGAAAATCTACAAGGTAATTTTTATGCTAAAGTAGAAGCTTTTAATCCAGGTCATTCTACAAAAGACAGAATTGCATTATACATTATAGAAGAAGCTGAAAAACAAGGAATTTTATCTCCTGGTGATACCATCATTGAAACGACATCTGGAAACACTGGATTTAGTATCGCTATGGTTAGTATCATAAAGGGTTATAATTGTATTTTAGCCGTAAGTTCAAAATCATCAAAAGATAAAATTGATATGTTGCATAGTCTTGGTGCAAAAGTATATGTTTGTCCAGCACACGTAACTGCCGATGATGAGCGTTCGTACTATAGCGTTGCCAAACGTTTACATGAAGAAACCAAAGGTTCAGTGTATATCAATCAATATTTTAATCAATTGAATATTGATGCGCATTATATAACAACTGGTCCCGAAATTTGGGAACAAACGCAAGGAAAAATTACGCATTTAGTTTGTTGCAGCGGAACTGGTGGAACCATTTCGGGAACTGCAAAATACTTAAAAGAGCAAAATCCAAATATTAGAATTCTTGGCGTTGATGCTTTTGGTTCGGTGTTAAAAAAATACCATGAAACAAAAGAATTCGATAACGATGAAATATATCCGTACCGCATTGAAGGTTTAGGAAAGAATTTAATTCCAACTGCAACAGACTTTGATATTATTGACAAATTCATAAAAGTTACCGACGAAGAAAGTGCGCACGCTACTAGAGAATTGGTAAGAAAAGAAGGTTTGTTTGTTGGCTATACTTCGGGAGCTGTTTTACAAGCCATTAAACAATATGCCGAAGAAGGAGAATTTGACGAAAACAGTAACGTGATTGCCATTTTTCCTGATCATGGTTCCCGCTATATGAGCAAAGTATTTAGTGATGATTGGATGAACGAACAAGGATTTTTTGATAGCATTAATGCAGAAGAAGTTCAGAAGATAGAATTCGTAAAATAGAATCGTTGCGATTTTAGAAACGCACTTCGGGCTTTAGATACGCTTTACTCTTATAAAAAAAAACGCCAGAAAAATTTGGTGTTTTTTTTATTTATGTAGTCGAAAAATCTAACAATCCAAAAGCCGCAGGCGCTTCTAAGAGCGAAGCGTATCTAAATAGCTATTCTTCCATCGTATGATACACATTCATCACATCATCATCTTCTTCCATTTTTTCGATTAACTTCTCCACATCGGCCATTTCGGCTTCAGATAGTTTCTTTGTAATTTGTGGAATCCTTTCAAATCCTGATGATAAAATTTCTATATTGCGACTTTCCAATTCTTTTTGAATAGCACCAAAACTCCCAAAAGGAGCGTAGATTAAGATGCCGTCTTCATCGGCAAAAATTTCTTCTGCACCAAAATCGATAAACTCTAATTCCAATTCTTCAATATCAATATTGCTATTCGGTATTCTGAAATTACACGTATGATCAAACATAAATTCAACCGAACCTTGTGTACCCATAGTTCCGTTGCATTTATTGAAATAACTTCTAACATTGGCAACCGTTCTATTGTTATTGTCGGTAGCCGTTTCTATTAAAAGTGCAATTCCGTGTGGCGCATAACCTTCAAATAATACTTCTTTGTAATTCGCAGTATCTTTGTCGGTTGCTTTTTTAATAGCACGTTCTACATTATCTTTTGGCATGTTTGCCGCTTTGGCATTTTGCATAACAGCTCTAAGTCGTGAATTGGCTTCCGGATTCGGACCACCTTCTTTCACCGCCATGACAATATCTTTTCCGATACGAGTAAACGCTTTAGCCATTGCCGACCAACGCTTCATTTTTCTTCCTTTTCTAAATTCAAATGCTCTTCCCATTTCTTTGTAATTCTAAAGTCTTAAATCAATTTATAGTTGCAAAAATACTTTTTTCAATAGTATTTCAAAAGAAACTTATTCTTTTTTATAAAACGGCATTTTCACCACTTTAGCGGCTACTTTATTATTCCTGATTTGGATAAAAATGTCAGTGTCAGCAGTAGCAAATTCGATTTTTACATAACCCATTCCGATTCCTTTTCCTAAACTTGGTGCCATAGTTCCCGAAGTTACAATTCCAATGTTATTTCCATCACCATCTACAATTTCGTAATCGTGACGTGGAATTCCTCTTTCGGTTAATTCAAATCCGATTAATTTTTTGGTAACACCCGTTTCTTTTTGTTTTTTCAGGTTTTCAGAATTAGTAAATTTTTTGGTGAATTTAGTAATCCAACCCAATCCAGCTTCAAGCGGAGAAGTCGTATCATTAATATCATTTCCGTACAAACAGAATCCCATTTCCAAACGCAAGGTGTCGCGAGCTGCTAATCCTACAGGTTTTATTCCGAATGATTTCCCAGCTTCAAATACTTTTTTCCACACTTGCTCCACTTCTGTATTTTTGCAGTAAATTTCAAATCCACCTGAACCAGTATAACCAGTAGCAGAAATAATAACATGTTCAATTCCTGCAAAATCGGCGACTTCAAAATGATAATATTTAATCGCTGACAAATCGATTGAAGTTAACGATTGCATGGCTTCAACTGCTTTCGGACCTTGAATGGCAAGCAACGAATAATCTTCAGAAATATTACGCATTTCAGCACCAACAGTATTATGAGATGAAATCCAATTCCAATCTTTATCAATATTGGAAGCATTTACAACCAACAAATATTGCTCGTCTTTAATTTTATATACGATTAAATCATCTACAATTCCGCCTTCATTATTAGGAAGACATGAATACTGTGCTTTACCAATTTCCAAAGTGGAAGCATCGTTGGACGTTACTTTCTGTATCAAATCCAAAGCAGTTGCACCAGAAATTAAAAACTCTCCCATGTGCGAAACATCAAAAACGCCAACACCATTTCGAACGGTTTCGTGTTCGGCAATTACGCCTTCGTATTGCACAGGCATTTTGTAACCTGCAAACGGAACCATTTTCGCTCCTAAACTTTCGTGAATGTGAGTTAAAGCTGTATTTTTCATTGGTAGAAGATATAAAATTTAAAGTCGCAAATTTATTTAAAATTAATTAAAATAATTAGTATAAACAAAATTATAAATGGCATTATTCTAATAAATGGGTTTCATTTATTGCTATTTGATAAAAGTTGTGTTTCTTTAACTAAAAAACTTTTATACCATTCGTCAAAAAAGTATATTTACACCCGAGGTCTTTAGACCGAACGGAACGGAGTTAATCTTTCAAAAATGGAATAATTGCACAAAATGAATTCGGAAACACCTACTATAAATTCAGACAAAACAACAAAAATTATTGAACCACAACTCAATATTATTTTAACTACCGATGAAGATGATGAGCGGCCAGTATATATTTCTGGAAATTTTAATACTTGGATAACGCAAGATAAGAAGTTTGAAATGGAAAAAGTAAGTCAAGGACTTTATCATTTTAAGTTTGAAGCAGATTTTAACTATCCCGACGTGTTGCAGTATAAGTTTACTCGAGGCGACTGGAGTGAAGTAGAAATTGATAAATATGGCAATCGTACTGAAAATCGGATTTGCAAACAAAAAAAAGGCGTAATAAAAGAACACGTGGCGAAATGGCGTCACAATTGGCTTCCGTTTAAATCTAATTTTTTACCAAAAGTACATTTGATTTCGGAAGAATTTGAGATTCCACAATTGAATAAAAGACGAAGAGTTTGGGCTTTATTGCCACATGATTATGAAACGTCGACCGAAAGATATCCGGTTTTATACCTTCAAGATGCACAGAATTTATTCAATGAAAAAGCCAAATTCGGCAATTGGGAAATTGATAAAAAACTGGCTGTAATGGCTGAATACAACATCGGTAAAATTATTATTATTGCTGTTGAACATGCCGAAAAAGAACGCATTAAAGAATACAATGTGGGCAATACAGTTTTAGGAAGTGGGCAAGGAAAAAAATACATTCGTTTTTTAACCGATACGTTAAAACCATTTATAGATGAAAATTTCAGGACCAAAACCGAACGGGAACACACCGGAATAGGAGGGAGTTCGATGGGCGGATTGGTGAGTATTTTCTCTGGAATCATGTATCCAGAAGTATTTGGAAAATTGATGATATTTTCGCCATCGTTATGGGTGGTTCCAAAAATTAAATTATCGATTTTAGATATTGATGAAACGCAAGATACTCGAGTGTATTTGTATGCTGGAGGAGATGAAAGCGCCACCATGGTTGAGCACGTTCAAACCTTCAAAAAGCGTTTGCATAAAAAAGATGTTTTTACCGATAAAATGAAAATTAGATTGAGCATTAATATGGATGGAAAACACAATGAAGTGTATTGGAGTGATGAATTTCCGAAAGCAATTGAATGGTTGTTTTTTAGCACAAAAGAAGAATAATATAAATTTTAAGTAAATGAAAATTAATTATATAGAGACGTTTATATCGAAAGATAGTTTAGTTATTATTCCGATACACGAAACCGAAACGGAAGTTCAGTTTCAAGACATTGTAGTAACGTCAAAATTGTTTTCAGGAAAAAAAGAATCGCATTACATCATTGAAAAAAATGGAATGCATTTTTTATTTTTTGGTTTAGGGAAATCGCCCGATTATAAAACGATTAAAACGTCGTTTAGAGGAATTGCTTCCAAACAAAGTTCGTATTTTGAAAGCGCTGCAACAATTGTGTTTCCAAAAGAGTTGGAAAATGATTTTGTGGAAGCAGCCATTTCTGGATTGGTATTAGGAACATACAAGTTAGGTCATTATAAAAAAGATAATGAAGTTCATTCTTTATCAAAGGAAGATTTTAATTTGACGATTATCAGCATTTCAGATATAAAAAGCGCTGTTGAGAAAGGGATTAAAATCGCTTCAGCTCAATTACAAACCTATAAATTAGTTGATTTACCTTCTAATAAAGTGACACCAAGTTATTTGTCCAATTGGGCAATAACAACTGGAAATAAATACGATTTTTCTGTTGAAGTTTTTGATAGAGCGAAATCAAATGCTTTTGGACTGCATGCTTTTCTTGCGGTAGGTCAAGGAAGCGCTCAAGAACCACAATTCATTATCATGGATTACCATCCAGCCGATGCTAAAAAGCATGTCGGTTTAGTTGGAAAAGGAATCACTTTTGACACGGGTGGATTGAATATCAAAGTAGCTGGAATGGTGCAAATGAAGTGCGATATGGCTGGTGGAGCCGCCGTTTTAGGTGCGATGCAATTGATTGCCGATTTGAAATTGCCATATAGAGTTACTGCGATTGTTCCAGCTTGCGAGAATTCGGTCGACGCAAAGTCTTTTGTGCCAAGCGATGTCATTCAGAGTTACCATGGAAGTTCTATCGAAATTATCGATACAGATGCCGAAGGACGATTAATTCTTGCCGATGGTTTGTCGTATTTAATTAAAAATTACAATCCGGAAACGGTTATTGATATTGCTACATTAACAGGAAGTAGTGTCGCTACATTGGGTTATGAATGTGGTGCATTGTTTACCAATAATGATGATTTATCTAAAAAATTACAAGAATCTGGAGATGCAATTGGAGAGCGTTTATGGCAATTACCATTGTGGGATGTTTATAAATCGGATATTGAAAGTGAAATTGCTGATGTCAAAAACTATTCAGGTAAACCAGTAGCTGGAGCAATTTCTGCCGCAAAATTCTTAGAACATTTCACCGATAATCATTCGACTTGGGCACATCTAGATGTTGCGGGAGTTTCTTTTGTGGATGATGAATTTGCAAAAACCAAGCATGCTTCAGCATTCGGAGTACATTTAATTACTAAATTTATTGAAAATCTGTAGCTTATGGAAAGTCAAATCAAAAATTACATCTGTATTTCTAACTTTTTCAAAGGAAATGATTTCTTAATTAATTTAAAAAAATTAGGCAATCGCGTGTATTTAATTACTTCCGAGAAGTTACGCGACAAACCGTGGGCTTTCGATTATATCGATGAAATATTTTTTATGCCTGGTCAAGATATCGATTGGAATTTAGAAGAATTATTGAACGGTGTTGCCGGATTAATGCGACACAAAAAGATAGATGCCATAATTGCTCTGGATGATTTTGATGTAGAAAAAGCAACCTATCTTCGAGAAAATCTTCGCATGCCAGGAATGGGACAAACCACTGGTCGTTACTTTAGAGATAAATTGGCAATGCGTATGAAAGCAAAAGAAGAAGATGTTCCAATTCCGGCTTTTAGTTCATTATTTAATGATGTAGAAATCAATCATTTTGCTGATACCGTTGTAGCTCCGTGGGTTTTAAAACCGCGTTCGGAAGCATCTGCATCTGGAATTATGAAAGTGCATTCTAAAGAAGAACTGTGGAAAAAAGTTCACGAATTAGGAGACAATCGCATTAAATATTTAGTAGAACAATTCAAGCCCGGAGCGGTGTATCATTGCGACGGAATCAATTGGAAAGGAAAAGTATTGTTTAGTTTAACATCACAGTATTTAGCTACTCCAATGGAAATTTCACAAGGTGGAGGCATTTTTAGAAGTGCCAATATTCCGTATAATTCTGCCGATGATAAAGCCATTAAAAAAGTCAATGAGCAAGTAATGAAAACATTCGGAATGCAACACGGAGCGACGCATACCGAATTTATCAAATGTAATGATGACGGAAAAATTTACTTTTTAGAAACCGCATCAAGAGTAGGAGGAGCCCATTTAGCCGAAATGGTCGAAGCGGCTTCTGACCTTAATTTATGGGGCGAATGGGCAAAAATTGAAGATTGCTTAGTTAAAGGAATTGAATACAAATTGCCAAAAACTAAAAAAGAATTTGCTGGAATTGTACTGACTTTATCCAAATTTGAAAATCCAGATTTATCAGGTTTCAGTGATCCGGAAGTTTGTTTTAGAGTTCCTTTGGCTTATCATGCTGGATTAATTGTAAAATGCGATAACCATGAACGAGTTAGAGAATTATTAGATGATTATGCCGATCGCTTTATGCGTGACTTTGCCACTTCTGCAAAACAAGAAGCAGCAAAAAAATTGCATTAAGCTACTTCTCAAACAAACCAACGGTTCCGCCAACCCAATCCTTGTCTTTGTTGAATTTTACGCCAATCATTTCACCACGACTCAAACGTACTAAATTAGTAACTAGAGTAGGAGCTGGTGCGTCTTTTTTCCATACGGCAAGTAAGCGAACTTCGGCTTTTACTTTTCCGTCTGGCGATTGAATAACGGGTTTATAATTGACTTTCTTCTGAAGAATATACAAGTCTTTTTC
>JAYVFV010000230.1:0-8068 GCA_043772885.1 Flavobacteriales bacterium | reverse complement strand
TGCTTTTGGGAAAAATATTTTTGAAAAAAGAAAACAGTTTTTAAACGATTTTATTCCCATTTTCAATTCATTTTATCAAAACATTTCTAATTCAGCCGAAACAGTGCAATTGGAATATGAAAGTCAGTTAGAAAGTCAGGATTTATTATCACTTTTACAACAAAACATCAATAAAGACAGAGCTTTGCAATATACAAGTGTTGGCATCCACAAAGATGATTTGTCTTTTAATATCGAGCATTATCCTATCAAGAAATTTGGTTCACAAGGACAACAAAAATCATTTCTAATTGCATTAAAATTAGCGCAATTTGAATTTGTAAAAAAACAAAGTGGCGAAAAACCCATATTACTTTTTGATGATATTTTTGATAAATTAGATGAAAGTCGGGTTAGTAAAATTGTTGAAATGGTTAATAATGATCAATTTGGACAGTTATTCATTTCTGATACACATAAGGAACGAACCGAAAATATTGTAAAAACGACACATCAAAGTTATACCCTTTTTAATTTATAATATCATCGGATTTTGTAAATTAGCATCATTAAATATTAAAACAAATGAAAAAAATTTTATCCTTATCATTCATTAGTTTGCTTCTTTCAAGTTGTTTTGGACAAACGCCAAAAGAAGTACAAACGATTGCACCAAAAGTTTTTGCTGAAAAATTAAAAGCTACAAAAAATCCGCAATTATTAGATGTTAGAACTCCAGAAGAATTCAAATCTGGACATCTTGACAAAGCGGTAAATATTGATTGGTATGAAGATGACTTTGCCAAAAAAGCTGCCAAATACGACAAATCAAAACCTGTTTTTGTATATTGTAAAGCAGGTGTAAGAGGTAAAAAAGCGGCAACCAAATTGGCCGAACTCGGATTTACCAACATCTACAATCTCGAAGGTGGAATTGACAAATGGAATGAAACAAAAAGTAAAAAATAATTACCTCTATGATTACTAAAGAAGCGCTTCAATTTTTAGGCGATTTAGTTGCCAACAATAACACCGAGTGGATGCACGCCAATAAAAAACGATACGAAAATTATAAAAAAGACTATCACCATTATATTGCTTCCATTTTAGCTGAAATAAAACCATTGGACAAATCGTTAGAGCCATTGGAAGTAAAAAACTGTACTTTTAGAATCAATCGGGACATTCGTTTTTCGAAAGATAAATCGCCATATAAAACCAATATGGGCGTTTGGTTTACACAAAATAAAAATCATAAAAACAGTCCGGGTTATTACATTCATTTTGAAAAAGGAAAATCATTTATCGCAGGTGGTGTTTGGTGTCCGGAGCCAAATGAGTTAAAACAAATTCGCAAGGAAATTGAATTTTTTCATGATGATTTGGAAAAAATAGTCAACGACAAAACCTTTAAAAAAGAATTCGGAACACTCACACGGGAAGAAAGCAATATGCTGAAAAAGGCACCAAAAGATTTCGATCCGAATCATCCAGCAATCGAGTTTTTGAAAATGAAAAGCTACACCGCTTCTCAAAAAATAGATGACAAATTATTTACTGAACCTGATTTCAGTAAAAAAATAGCACAAAAACTAATCGCTTTAAAGCCCATGAACAATTTTTTGAAAAGAGCTTTAGAAACAGAAGAATGAAATTAAAGTACGATTTACGAAGTACGAAGTGGAAATCACTTAAAAACAAAATCTAATTTTTTCTTTGCGAACTTTGCGAAAAACCTTGCGATCTTTGCGGTTAAATAACACCAAATGCAAATCCACAATAACTTTTCACTAAAAAAATACAACACTTTCGGAATTGAAGCCAAAGCTAAACAATTTGTGGCGGTGCATACGATAAGCGAGTTGAAAACGATTTTACAAAATCATCCCAACGATACAAAATTTATTCTCGGTGGTGGAAGTAATATGTTGCTAACGAAAGACATCAATGCTTTAGTAATTCACATTGATTTAAAAGGAAAAACAATTCTGAAAGAGGATGACGATTTCGTTTGGGTGGAAACCATGGCGGGAGAAAATTGGCATGAATTTGTACTTTGGACCATCCATCAAAATTTTGGCGGATTAGAAAACATGTCGCTTATTCCGGGGAATGTTGGCACCACTCCAGTCCAAAATATTGGCGCTTACGGAACTGAAATTAAAGACACTTTTGTTTCGTGTGAAGCAATGCATATCGCAACGCAGGAATCAAAAAAATTCACCAAAGACGATTGTCATTTTAGTTATAGGGAAAGTGTTTTTAAACACGAAATCAAAGATCAATTTATTATCACTTCGGTCGTTTTTAAACTCACCAAACACAATCATAAAATCAACATTTCGTATGGTGATATAACAAAAGAATTAGAAAATAAAAATGTAATTACACCAACATTAAAAGACGTTAGTAACGCTGTAATTGCGATTCGCCAAAGTAAATTGCCGGATCCAAAAGAATTGGGAAACAGTGGAAGTTTCTTCAAAAATCCTATTATTTCGAAATCGGAATTTGAAAAAGTTCATGCCTTACATCCCGAAATGCCGCATTATATTATTTCGGAAACAACCGTAAAAGTTCCCGCTGGCTGGCTGATTGAAAAAGCAGGTTTTAAAGGAAAACGTTTTGGCGATGCTGGAATTCATAAAAACCAAGCGTTGGTTTTAGTCAATTATGGTAATGCAACTGGACAAGAAATACTAGCCGTTTCTAAAGACATACAAGCAAGCATTTTGAAAGAATTCGGAATTGCCATTGAATCAGAAGTGAATGTAATTTAAGTTATGAAAAATCTCGAGCAAAATAAGACTGAATTGAATTTGTTGGGATTTTCAGTTATCAATAACGTTTATAATAAATCTGAAATAGAAATCATTTGTAATTTTATTGACAAATTAGATACTTCAAACCCTATCTTCAGAAAGACAGAAGATCTTTTTGCAATTAGACAGTTTCTAAAAGAAGTTCCAGAAGTTAAACCTCTCATCTTAAATGAAAACTTACTGGAAATCATAAAATCTATTGGAGGAGAAGATTATTTTGTTGTGAAGTCTATATATTTTGACAAGCCCGAAAAATCAAATTGGTTTGTTTCTTATCATCAAGATTTGACGATTTCTGTAGATAAAAAACAGGAGGCAAAAGGTTTTGGCAATTGGACAACAAAATACAATCAATTTGCAGTTCAACCAACTTTAGATATTTTAGAAAATATTTTCACAATTAGAATTCATCTAGACAATACAGATGAAAAAAACGGAGCATTAAAAGTTCTTGAAAAATCACATCTAAAAGCGATTAACCGAATTGACAATCTAATACTTAAAGATGAAAAAGAAGTTTTTTGCAATGTGAATTCAGGTGGAATTATGCTTATGAAACCATTGATTTTTCATGGTTCCAACAAAACAACAAACGAAAAAAATCGAAGAGTAATACATATTGAATTCTCCAATAAAAAATTACCAAACGATTTAAATTGGTCAGAAAACGCATTAATATTCAACTAAATGTACATTCCTGAAATCTATAAAAACGAAAACCAAGAAGAGATCAAAAATTTCATTCACGAAAATGGTTTTGCAATTTTGGTAAATCAAACCAATGGCAAACTTTGGGCTACACATATTCCTTTAATTTTGGAAACAAATGAAAATGGAGAACAACAACTCATTGGCCATGTTTCCAAATTAAATCCACAAGCGGAAAGTTTTACATCTTACGATGACGTTTTAGCCATTTTTACTGGAGCTCATTCGTATATTTCATCGTCGTGGTATGATCATGAAAATGTACCAACGTGGAATTACCTAGCCGTTCATGTGTATGGAAAAGTGACCGTTTTAACTCATGAAGAAGCCGTTGCATCGTTAAAAGGCTTAGTAGATAAATACGAGGTGAATTCAGAGAATCCGGTTCGTTTTGAAGATTTATCCGAAAAAACAATGCGAGAAGCTCGTGGAATAACCGGTTTTAAAATCACAATTACTTCCATAGAAGCCCAAAAGAAATTGTCGCAAAACAGAGATACCAAAAATTATCAAAACATCATTTCAGAATTAGAAAAAACCAACGACAATCAGTCAATTGCTGTTGCCAACGAAATGAAAAAATGTCCAAGATAAACACATTACAAAAATCTGAAATCGAAACCCTGAAATCTGAAATTGATTTCGTACTTTTGCCTGCGTTTTTTAAAGAATGAAATCTATTATGTTACTAGTCATTTTCTGTATTTTTATTGCTGTTGTCCTCATCCAATTTTTGTATTACGTTGTGTTTTTTGGAAAATTTTCGTTTGCCAAACCTCATGCGAGTAATCAAAAAAGAATTCCGATTTCGGTAATCGTCTGTGCTAAAAACGAAGAAGATAATGTCAAAAAATTCATTCCGCTATTAATCGAGCAAAACTATCTCGATTTTGAAATTGTCATCATTGATGATGCTTCCAGTGATGATACTTTAGAAATTTTTGAAGCATTTGAAAAACAATATTCCAATATCAAATTGGTAAAAGTGGAAAACAATGAAGCGTTTTGGGGAAATAAAAAATTTGCTTTAACACTCGGAATCAAAGCCGCCAAAAACGAATATCTTTTATTTACCGACGCCGATTGTTATCCAACCTCAACCGGGTGGATTGCAGCAATGAGTTCCCAATTCACACAACAAAAAACCATTGTTTTGGGTTATGGTGGTTATGAAAAAATTAAAAATTCGTTCTTAAATAAAATCATCCGATACGAAACATTACTTACCGCAACGCAATATTTTGGATGGACAAAATCAGGCAAACCATATATGGGTGTTGGACGAAATTTAGCGTACAAACGCGAAGAATTTTTTAAGACAAACGGTTTTATAGACCACATGAAATTCCGTTCTGGTGACGATGATTTATTTATCAATCAAGCGGCAACTGCAAAAAACACAACGGTTTGTTTTTCGCCAGATAGTTTTACGTATTCCAAACCAAAAACTACATTTAAGGATTGGTTCACTCAAAAAAGAAGACATGTTGCTACTGCTAAACATTACAAATCGTTTGACAGAAGTCAGCTAGCTTTATTTTACGGTTCGCAATTGCTGTTTTACATACTTCCAATAATTTTATTGTTATTTTTATACCAATGGATTGCAGTGGTTAGTTTAATTGGTTTTCGGTATCTTTTTGCGTGGATTTCGATGGGATTTGCCGCAGGAAAATTAAAAGAAAAAGATGTGATATATTGGTTTCCATTCATTGAAATAGCACTTATCTTTACGCAATTAAATATTTTTATTACCAATACATTTTCAAAACCAGTACATTGGAAATAATCCAACATATCAATAATGCAAAAAATGGCGACCAAGTGGCATTCACTTATTTGCTCGATCATTATTGGAATGAAGTGTACGGATTTATGCTAAAACGTACCGAAAATGAAACCGATTCCGAAGATATTACCATTGAAACATTTTCGAAAGCATTTGATAAAATTGCGACTTACAATCCCGAATTTCAATTCAACACTTGGTTGATTGCCATTGCCAAAAATGTGCATATTGATATGTTGCGCAAGAAAAAATCGAGTTTATTTGTTGAGATAACTGATGAAGAAGACCAGCAAGCGTATAACATTGCGGATAGTTCTCCTTCGGCTGAAGACGAATTAATTATCGAACAAAACTTATCGCAATTACTGCAATTCATAAAAGAATTAAAACCGCATTATCAAGAAGTTATTCAATTGCGTTATTTTCAAGAAATGAGTTATCAAGAAATTGCCGAACATTTGGAAGCGCCCTTGAGCAATGTAAAAATCAAACTCTTGCGCGCCAAAAAACTCTTGGCAGAAATCATTCAAAGTAAAAGATAGTTGTCTTTTTTCTATTTCATACAAACCTGTCAGGTTTTAAAACTTTTCTCTCTGCTCTTTTGCGTCTTTCCCGCGTAGGCGGGAATCCAATTTAGATTTGCTTCGCCAGTTCGGGTAAACCCTCGTATCCGCCTTCGCAGAAAAGACATAGTATATCTATTGTCTTTTTTCTATTTTCTATTCTCTTTTTTCTTCCTCCAAAACACAATATTTAAAACACTATCCGCGTTATTAAATAAATCACTTCGCGTATGTAACATAGATACTTAACCATAAAATTATATATCATGTCAAACGTAAGTATCTTTGAAAAAAAATGGATTGATCTTGTTTTTGAATACAAAAACAAAGAATATGGCGCGTACCAATTGCGTCAGGAAAATCCGAAAACTACTCTTCTCGCTTTCTTTTTTGGATTAGTATTTATCGGATCTGTTTCTGGATTGGGATTATTGTTAAGTTCCTTTAACACCAATCCAACACCAATACATCCGAAAATAGATGACGAAACTTTGTATACTGTTGATGTAATAATTAAACCTAAACAACCTGAAGCATCCAATCCAAATTCAACTCCATTTAGAGAACTGATTGATGTTCCGCAAGTATTCATTCCGGTTGTAACTGCGACAGCTCAAGCACAAGTTGATGTTCCTACAAATGAACCAAATCCTTCTAATGGAAATCCGACAGAAGGAACATCAAATGGTACTTCAACAACTGGAACAAATACAGGAAGTACTGAAGGAACAATAACGACTGGTAAAGCTGACCCGCCTGAAATAGCAGCTTTATTAGACAAACAACCTGAATTTCCTGGTGGAATCAAAAAATTTTATGATTATGTAGGAACTAATTTCGACAAACCAGAAATTGACGATGTTGAATCGATAAGCGTTTTGGTTTCTTTCGTTATTGAAAAAGACGGAAGTATGACCGATATCAAAGTCTTGAGAAATCCAGGTTATGGTTTAGATAAAGAAGCTGTGAGAGTATTAAAATCATTAAAAACAAAATGGAAACCAGGCGTAAAAGATGGTCAGTTTGTTAGAACGCAATACACTTTACCGATAAAAATACAGATGAACTAAATCCAAATTTAAACTAAAAACTAAAGATTCCCGTCTCGTTATAACAAGACGGGTTTTTTATAATAAAATTTTGCTATTTTTAGCCATCTAAAAATGTAAAATGCAAACATTTACTACTTCCGAAAAATTAAAACACTTATTGGGCTTCCCTGTTATTGTAGCCGCACTTGGCTATTTTGTTGACATTTATGATTTATTGCTTTTCGGAATTGTACGCGTTCCGAGTTTAAAAGATTTGGGATTGAATGCAGACACCGTTGGGACATTTATTCTAAATTCTCAAATGATAGGTTTGCTAATTGGCGGCATTTTATGGGGAATTTTAGGTGATAAAAAAGGACGATTATCAGTGCTTTTCGGTTCCATTTTAGTGTATTCATTAGCCAATATTGCTTGCGGATTTTTACCTCAAATTAATTTTGGAGACAAAGCAACTGTTTATGCCATCTTACGATTCATTGCTGGTGTTGGTTTGGCTGGAGAACTTGGTGCCGGAATTACTTTAGTTTCCGAAAGTTTGCCAAAAGAACTTCGCGCTATTGGCACTTCTCTTGTTGCGGGTTTTGGAATATTGGGAGCCGTTGTAGCGCAAATTACAGTAGAATTAGCAGGAAGTTGGACAACGGCGTATTTTATTGGTGGCGGATTGGGATTGTTACTTTTGCTATTGCGTGTAAGTGTTGCCGAAAGTGGCATTTATACTAATGTTAAAGCAGATAAAAGCATTAGTCGAGGAAATTTTTTAAACTTTTTCACCAATAAAGCCCGGTTTATAAAATACATAAAATGCATTTCTGTTGGATTGCCCATTTGGTTTTGCATCGGAATTTTAATTTTAATGGCGAATCAATTTGCTCCCGAAATGGGAATTACCAATATTGTTCCAGGTAAAGCCATCATGTGGAGTTATTTGTTTGCGTCAATGGGCGATTTTTCAAGCGGATTCATTTCTCATTCGCTACATTCTCGAAAAAAAACCATTTTATATTTTATGCTTTTTACTTTAATCGGTGTTGTATTATTACTTTTTACAGGTCAGAAATCAGAAAATATGTACTATTTTTATTGTGCTTGGATCGGACTTGGAACCGGTTTCTGGGCTATGTTTGTTACCGTCGCTGCAGAACAATTTGGCAC
>JAYVFV010000229.1:0-2857 GCA_043772885.1 Flavobacteriales bacterium | reverse complement strand
AGTTTAAGTTTTGAACTACTTTGTCATTCCGAGGAACGAGGAATCTCATAATCTGAATCACTTGATGAGATTCCTCGTTCCTCGGAATGACAACATTGTGTTAGAACTTTTGATTATTGCCTAGCTTTTACGTTTTGTTCACAAAGTTTAATAATTTCCATAATTCGAATCTTCCTCGTTTCCTCACGTTTGGCTTGATTGAGCCAATACAAATAACTCTTCCGATACGACGGACTGAAGTTATTATAATTGTCAAAAGCCGGTTTATTTTGATTGAACGCCGATTTTAAATCGTTTGAAATTTCCAAATTTTCAACTGCATCAAGCGATTCCCAGGAACCATTTTGTTTGGCGGTTTCAATTTTTCGCAAACCACTTTCGTGCATTAAATTGTTTTGGATGAGTTTTTCGATGTAGGTTTTGTTGAGTTTACTCCAAACACTTTTGTCTTTTCGTGGCGTAAACATTTGCTTGCGACGTTCCTCGTCTATTTTACGAACGGTCGAATCAATCCAGCCGTAGCAAATCGCAACTTGAACAGCATCTTCCCAACGCATGCTTTCAAATTCGCTATTTACGCGGTAAAAAATCAAATGAACACCTTTGGATGAATGATGGTTTTCGTGCAACCATTCACGCCATTCCTGGGCATTTTTAAAATAGAAAAGTTCTTTATCTTCCAAACTAAAAAACTATTTTATAATTGCAGAACATGCTACTCTTGCACCAGCGTTTCCAGTGGGTTGTGTCGTAAAATCGTCGGGTTTATCGTGAACGATTAATCCTTTTCCCAGAATATCTTTCGTGGCATCACCACAGCCAATACACCATTCGTCGGTTTTTAAAGTGATGGTTCCGTTGCCATTGGCATCAGCAGTGAAGTTGCCAATATCGCCTTTGTGGTGTTCGGCATCTGCCCATTTTCCGTGTTTTTTAAAAGTCGGATTCCAATGTCCACCAGCCGAAGTTGCATCGCCAGCCGAACAATCTGCTTTTTCATGAATATGAATGGCGTGAACACCTGGTTTTAACCCCGACATTTTCGCTTCAAAAGTTACGAAGCCATTTTCCTCCGAGAAAGTCGCCGTTCCCGAAACAGCACTATTGCTCCTTGGTTCTAACGTAATTGCCAACACATTTGCTTTGGACGAAGAGCTGGATTTACATCCTAAAATAAGTCCAAATGCAATAATAGCATAGAGTATTATTTTTTTACTCACTATTTTAAAATTTTTTTGTTGGTGTTCGTGAATCTTAGATTTCATGATATTTATTTTTTTACCTCTGTGAAAGTTACAAAGTTACCATGATTTATAACTTATAAAATTCCAGCATTTATTTGTATTATTTCCCATCCTTATCAACAACAATTCGCTTTTCTCTATTGGCAATTTCCCAAGCAATAGCAAAAGCCAATTGCGTTCGTTTGGCTAACGCATCAAATTCAATTTTATCCACTTCATCGGTAGCTTTGTGATAATCGGCGTGCACTCCGTTAAATAAGAAAACAGACGGAATTCCGTTTTTGGCAAAATTGTAATGATCCGAGCGGTAATAAAAACGATTTGGATCTTTTCGGTCATTAAATTTATAATCCAAATTGGTGTTGATGTATTTTTTATTTACGTCTTCACAAATGTTATACAAATCTGTAGAAAGATAATCCGAACCAATTACATATACATAATCATTCGTGTTTTTATGTAAATCATCTCTTCGTCCAATCATGTCAATATTAACATCGGCAACAGTTTTTTTTAAAGGAAACAATGGATTTTCAGAATAAAATCGCGAGCCATGCAAACCATGTTCTTCTCCCGTTACATGCAGAATTAAAATCGAGCGTTTCGGTCCGTTACCTTCGTTTTTAGCAATTTGAAATGCTTGTGCAATTTCAAGTAATGCAACAGTTCCAGAGCCATCGTCATCGGCACCATTATAAATTTCCCCATTTTTCATTCCGACGTGATCGTAATGAGCAGAAACCACAACGATTTCTTCGGGATGTTCACTTCCTTCGATAAACGCCCAAACATTTTCGGAATCGGACAAGTTTTCATTGTATTTTGCATTTAAGTAAGCAGCCGGAACAAGTTGATAATAATCTTTAGCTCCTTTCGGGAAGGAAATGCCATTTTTTTTATATTGGCTGATAAGGTATTTACCAGCTTTTTTCTGACCTTGACTACCTGTTTCACGACCTTCCATTTCATCGGAAGCGACAATGGTGAGATGTATTTTTAAATCTTCTGAAGTGATAGAATTGACGTATTTTGTAGCATCAGCTGTAGTACTTGAGCTTACACTTGTACTTTTGTAGGTTGAACAGCTACTTACTGCTAAAGCTAGTAATGAGATGGAAATAAATTTTTTCATGGTGAGATTAATGAAGATTGATGAAAGTATAGATAAAAAATAATAATAGAATAAAACTAAACAATATAAAATTAATAACATAAATAAACCCACTTTTTATGAATGAAACCATTCGTGTTTCGCCATAAAAACGATGATGCGCTGGCATAAAGTAGTAAATCATCCAAATGTAACCGATGCCATTGACTAGCACTTCTATTAAATTTAAAATAAAGGAATTACCCAATTGTGTTATCGCTTTATTAAATAAAAACAATAGTAATACGACCAATAATAAGAATGAAAAATAATGTAATGTAAAAATACCATGATCAAAATAATACCAGCGTTTTTTACTATGAAACAACCATAATATAAAGGCAAATAGAGGCATGTAAAAGAATAATGTTTTTGGAAAGTTATATTCAGCACTTTCTATAAATTTTGCTTGAAGCTCTTCAGAAGTATATTTATTGGTTAGCGGAATTGTTTTTTTATTCAT
>JAYVFV010000228.1:0-8155 GCA_043772885.1 Flavobacteriales bacterium | reverse complement strand
CGTTGCGATTTTTACCACGTCCAGCCGATTATTTATTTCTGTATTTCATCGGATTTTACATTTTGCTTTTGGTATTAAAAACCGATCCGTTGAAAGCTTTTTTTGGCGCATTGGCTTTTGGATTATCTACGTATTTAATTGTGATTTTGGGTGTCGGACATAATGCCAAAGCACATGCGATTGCTTATATGCCATTGGTAGTAGCCGGCGTTCTTTTAGTTTTTAAAAGGCGATATATTCTTGGTGGATTGCTTACGATGTTTGCCACAGCTTTAGAATTGAATGCCAATCACTTTCAAATGACGTATTATTTATTGTTTTTATTGTTGTTTGTTGGAATTTACTACGGTGTCAAATTTATCAAAAACAAAGAATACAAAGAATTACTAAAAATTACTGGTGTTTTTACTATTGCATTGATTTTGGCAGTTGGCGCCAATGCCACTAGTTTGTTAGCAACAAAAGAATTTACTGATTTCAGTATTCGTGGAAAAAGTGAACTTACTTTCAATTCCGATGGGAAAAATAAAACTGAAAACACAGCCCTTTCTAGAGCGTACATTACGGAATACAGTTACGGAATTGCAGAGAGTTTTAATCTGATTGCGCCGCGACTTTTTGGTGGCGGTAATAGCGAAAAATTAAATGAAGATTCGAGCGTTTATAGTTTTATGTTGAATTACGGCGCAACTCCCGAAGAAGCGCAACAATTTACAGAAAACTACGGAATGACGTATTGGGGAGATCAACCTATTGTTGCAGCTCCGGCTTATATTGGTGCCATTGTTTTCTTTCTTTGCGTTTTGGGATTGTACCATGACAAAAGAAAATTGAAATATATTTTCCTTGCGGGAGCCATTTTTTCTTTGATTTTATCTTGGGGAAAAAACTTCTCCGTTGTGACGGATTTCTTTATTGATTTTGTTCCGATGTATGATAAGTTTAGAGCGGTTTCATCGATTCAAGTAGTTTTAGAATTGTGTATTCCGGTTATAGCAATTATGGGATTGCAATCGTTTTTTACTACCGATAAAGACAAACAATGGGCCAATTTATGGAAAGCATCCGCTACTTCTTTAGGATTGATAATCATCTTGTTTTTGTTACGAAGTTCTTTCGATTTTGCGGGTGCAATGGATGGAAGATTATTGCAATTATTCCAACAGCATCCTGATAAATCATTCGGAATTAGTTTCTTAGATGCTTTGAAAGAAGACAGAAGAAGTCTGTATGCTGCCGATTTACTACGCTCTGGTTTTTTTATAGTGTTGGCTGCAATTGCTTTGTATATGTACGTAAAAAATAAATTGGCTTCCACCACGACAATTGTTATCGTTGGATTGTTGATGGTAACCGATTTGGTTTTGGTGGATAAAAGTTATGTCAGCAAAAAAGATTTTGTAAGTGCGAGAGAAGTAGATGTTCCGTTTCAAGTAACTCCAATTGATCAACAAATTCTTCAAGACACTACCCATTATCGTGTTTTAGATGTCGCTGGATTTTTAAATGCACGAGCTTCTTATTTTCATAAATCAATTGGTGGTTATAGTGCAGTTCGACCAATAAAAATGCAAGAACTATTCGATTATCAGATTGCCAATAACAATGTAGAAGTATTGAATATGCTGAATGTAAAATACCTCATTCAAACCAATGAAAAGGGAGAAGAATTTCCCGTTGCGAATCCCGATGCGAATGGCAATGCATGGTTTGTAAAAGAATTGAAAATGGTTAATTCTGCGGACGCGGAAATGAAAGCATTGAATAAATTGGACACAAAAAATGTGGCTGTTCATCAAAAGGAATCTTTAGTTAAGTCAAGTATTTCGACCACTTTTTCAAAAGATAGTTTAGCAGTAATAAAACTAGAAGAATACAAACCAAATTATATAAAATATGCTTCATCCAATTCCAATAATGGTTTTGCCGTTTTTTCTGAAATGTATTATAAAAACGGTTGGAAATCGACTATTGATGGAAAAGAAGCTTTGATTTTAAAAGTAGATTATGCGTTACGTGGACTTCCAATTCCGGCAGGAAAACACACCATCGAATTCAAATTTGAACCACAAGTTGTAAAAACAGGAAGTATAATTACTTTGATAAGTTCGATAGGAATGTTATTATTAGTTGTAGGAGGAATTTATTATGAAAGAAAACATTAAATTTGAATATTAGAAATTTGTATAAATAGTTCTAATAAATTTGTTAAATGGATAAAGCAAAACTAAATCACGCACCTCCAAAATTAATGGAAGCAAGACATCTAGAAGAAGCAAGGCAAATGAGTTATCAACAGCGTTTTGAAAAATTGATAGCACTTATTGAACTTTCCAATATGTTGAAAACTGCAACAAAATATACCAAGTCAAAATAATTTGAAATGAATGAACAAATATTGGATGTTTGGAAGTATTTATTAGAAAATAATGTAAACTATTTAACCATCGGTGGATTTGCTGTAAACATTTATGGTTACGGAAGAAATACTGGCGATATTGATATTTTTATTGAAGACACACCAACTAATAGAGAAAATTTAAGAAAAGCCATTAAACAAATGGGATTGGGCGATTTTGAAAGTATTAATACCATGCAATTTATTCCAGGATGGACTGATATTAATCTGAATGTTAATTTTAGATTGGATATTATGACATCGGTTAAAGGTTTAGAAAACAAGTCTTTTAAGGAACTTTCAGAAAAAGCAAATATTATAGAAATAAATGAAATACCAGTTTATTTTATAGATTATGACAATTTAATAGTTGCCAAAAAAGCTAGTAATCGACCTAAAGATATTTTGGATATTGAGGAGCTTGAAAAAATAAACAAAAAAAGAGATTGAAGTTTCTCTGCTAACTTCGAACCTTATACTTAAATCTTGAAAAACAACAAACTACTAATCATCACCTACTATTGGCCACCAGCTGGCGGACCAGGAGTACAGCGTTGGTTGAAGTTTGTGAAGTATTTGCCCGATTTTGGTATTCAGCCGATAGTTTATGTTCCCGAAAATCCTACGTATCCAATTGTGGATGGAGGTTTGGTAAGCGAGGTTTCGGATAAAGCGATTATACTAAAAAACAAAATTTTCGAACCGTACCAATTGGCGGGGTTTTTCTCTAAGAACCAGACTAAAAAAATAAGTTCCGGAATCATTCCAGCTGCTAAAAAACAATCTTTTTTAGAACGTATTTTACTTTGGATACGAGGTAATCTGTTTATTCCAGATGCTCGTTTTTTGTGGGTAAAACCATCCGTAAAGTATTTAAAGAAATACATTCAAGAAAATGAAATTGATACCATTGTTACTTCGGGACCACCTCACAGTTTGCATTTGATCGGATTGCAATTAAAAAAGGAATTGACTATAAAATGGTTTGCCGAGTTTCGTGATCCATGGACCACTATTGGTTATCACAAAGCATTAAAGCTTTCGTCTTATGCTGAGAAAATACACAAAGATTTAGAGCGTCAGGTTTTGAATTCCGCCGATACGATACTTGTAACGAGTAAAACTACCAAAGCAGAGTTTGAAACCATTACTTACAAACCAATTGAAGTAATTACGAATGGTTTTGATGTTGAAAATATCACCAAGGAACCGTTGGATTACAAATTTACGTTGGCACATATCGGTTCTTTTTTATCCGATAGAAATCCGAAAGTACTTTGGCAAGCATTACAAGAATTGATTGCTGAAAACGAATTATTCGCACAACATTTTCAATTGAAATTAATTGGGAAAGTGAGTCAGGAGATTTTAGATTCGATTGCCAATTATAAATTGGAAAAATATACCAATAATTTAGGATACGTTTCGCACATCGAAGCCATAAAACACCAACGAAAATCGCAGGTTTTGTTGTTGATAGAAATTGATTCACCCGAAACAAAAAGCATTATTCCGGGAAAAGTTTTTGAATATTTAGTTTCCGAAAGACCTATAATTGCTATTGGTCCTCGAGATTCCGATTTTGCCGAAATCATTACTTCAACGAATACAGGTGTTTTCTTTACGTATGACGAAAAAGAACGGTTGAAGAAAACAATTTTAAATTATTTCGAATTGTATTTAGAGCAAAAATTACAAGTATTTCCTGTAGGTTTGCAACAGTATTCGAGAAGAAATTTAACAGAGAAGCTAGCTAAAATCCTAACTCATTAATGGGAATTGTAATCAACCAATCGATAAAAAACACCATTATTACCTATATCGGTTTTGTGATTGGTGCCGCGAATACGTTGTTTATGTATCCGCATTTTTTGGGAGAAACGTATTATGGATTAACGGGTTATATCTTATCGACTGCCAATATTATTTTTCCGTTGATGGCATTTGGCGTTCACAATACGTTAATCAAGTTTTTTTCACAGTATAAAACAGAAAAAGAGAAAGGTGAATTTTTGACTTTTGTCATGTTATTACCTGTATTGGTTTTGATTCCGATGGCTTGTATTGTTTTTTTTGGTTATGATTTTATCGCCAGTTTTGAATCGAAAAAGAACCCAATTATTTATGACTTTGTGTGGCAAATTCCGATAATTGGACTTTGTATGGGTTATTTTGAAATTTTTTACGCATGGGTTAAAGTCCATTTGCAATCGGTTTTTGGAAGTTTCATAAAAGAAGTTTTGCTTCGCGTTTTTATTTCTATTTTTCTTTTTGCGGTGTATTTTAAATCGATTTCAGCTGAAACATTTATTTTTTCTTTAGTATTCATTTATTTTGTATCGATGATGATTATGTTTTTCTATGCGATGAAAGTAAAAAAAATAGCCTTTTCGGTTCAATTCCCTTCTAATAGCAAAGTTATTTTCACCTATTCGATATTTATAATTTTATCAGGAAGTATTGCTAATATGCTTTTGGATATTGATAAAAATATGATTTCGAAGTATATCAATATTGACAACATTGCCTATTATTCGGTAGCGATTTTTATTGCAACGGTTATTTCTGTTCCGAGTCGTGCGATGCATCAAATAACGTATCCGATTACGGCAAGGCTAATGACAGAAGGGAAGTATGACGAATTGAATGCGCTGTATAAAAAGACGTCGATTACCTTACAGATTATTGGTGGTTTGGTTTTTCTCGGAATTTTAGTCAACATCAATCAGCTCTATTTATTGTTGCCGCAAAGTTACCGAGGAGGAATATTTGTGGTTTTCACTATTGGTTTGTCTAAATATTTTGACTTGATTTTGGGGAATAACAATGCGATTATTTTCAATTCCAAATACTATAAAGCAGTGTTGTTTTTGGGATTATTTTTGGCCTTTTTGGCGATTTCACTGAACATGATTTTTATTCCGATGTATGGTATAAATGGTGCGGCGATAGCAACGTTAATTTCGATTACGTTGTACAGTATTGCCAAATTGCTTTTTGTAGTTTTGAAAATGAAATTGTATCCGTTCTCCAATCAGACGTTTATTTCTTTTGTAATTTTTGTTGCTTTTTTTGTGGTGTTTTATTACTGGGATTTTCCTTTTCACCCGATACCAAACATGCTTTTTAAATCGGTTTTAGTTACCGCATTGTACGTGTTTGTGAATTATAAGATGCAACTTTCGGTTGAGTTCAATCAGGTGGTGAATGTTGTGCTTAAGAAAATACGTCTGAACTAGCCCTGATAGAAGAGGAAATCCTTTTTTTAAATTGCCATGGGTTTAAACCCGTGGCAATTTAAAAAAAGATTGGAACGGATAGCAGGATTAGCTACAAAAAAAATCCTACTCCGCTTCCCAGCTTCATAGGATTTTCCAATCAACTTAATCAACCAATCAAAATATTATTCTTTTTCATTTATTTCCTTTCGTCTTCCTTTTTTGCTTCTTTTCCTTTGTAATAGTAGTCGTTATTGCTACCGTTATAATCGTTTGAATGATTATATTGAGAATAAACAAAACCTGTATTTCTTCTCCCTTTTACCGCTCCAAACATCTCGGTGATTTCACCAAATCGATTGTATTCTATACGTAATCCACCAATTTGTGTAAGAGCGAAACGATTGTATCTCATGTAAACGGTACCAATTCTGTTCACTCTATCTCGGGTATCGTAGTTGATGAAAGTGTTTCCAACTCTACGAACTCTACCAAAACTATCATGTTCTATAAGTGTCCCGAAATTGGCAGGTCTTCTATCTGTAATTTTATCGTTGCCTTTTTTTCCGGCACCTTTAAAGAAATAGTCACCGTGGCTATCGTCTGGACGCGTGTTGAAATCAAAATCACCATTTGGAAAAACAAAGAATTCGATGCCTCTTTCATTGAACGATATTGGCTCATCAAAGCTAAATCGGGTTCTGGTTTCGTCATCAGTAAAATTTAATTCTGATGCTTTCGCTACATTTCCTAACAGTAAAATGCTAGCTACTAAAAGTGTAATTTTTTTCATAATAATTTAGAATTAATTTTTTTACTTACTCTTTCGATTTTCAGTTTCTTCGATCAGAAAATTTCTGATGTCTGCAGCTTTTCAAGATGCGTGCCAAAAGGAGTTAAGCTATTTGTCAATGATATGTTAATGAAAATTAACTAGTTGAAAAACAATAAATTAATTTACTATTTTTTGATGTATTCGTTTTGTTTTTATTTTGATATTGCTATTTTTTTATTATTTTTGTTGCTGTTATACTAAAAAACTCATTTCATGATTACGATTTCTTCAAAGAAAAACCTGCAAATTTCCTTAATTGCTTTTTTCGCCTTTAGTTTAAGTCATGCACAGACGTATATTCAGAGTTATGCTGATGTTGTGAATCAATGTTCGCAATTGAATATTACTTCCAATTTGCAAGAATTTGAAGCACTCGGTGTAAAACGACGAGGTACTGCGGCATTACAAAACACGTTGACTTGGTTGAGAGCAGAGTATCTAAGTTATGGTTACACAGCTGCTCAAATGACGGAAGATTCGTATACGAATAACGGATTTACATGTAAAAATTTAATTCTGACCAAAGTAGGAACCTTATATCCGAATACGTATGTTATCGTTTGCGGACATTATGATTCTATAATCGGAACAGGAACGAATGACAATGGAAGTGGCACAGTTGCCATTTTGGAAATCGCGCGTTTGTTGCAAAACATTCCGACTGAGTATTCAATAAAATTCATCAATTTTAGCGGAGAAGAAGATGGTTTAAGAGGAAGTCAACATTATGTTACTGCTGTTGTAAACGGAACGACACCAAAAATGGACATTCGTTTGGTTTTTAATTTAGATGAAGTTGGAGGTGTTGCTGGTTTAATAAATGACACAATTACCTGCGAAAGAGATACGGGAAATCCAAGTGCCAATAATGCAGCTTCTAATACTAAAACGTTAGAATTGATTACATGTACCGAATTGTATTCGCCTTTAAATACTTTTTTAGCAAGTGCATATGCCTCAGATTACATGACTTTTGAAGACAACAGTGAAATCATAACTGGCTTTTTCGAAAAGAATGAAACATCGCATCGCCATACTGCTACTGACTTTTTGATAAACATGGATCCAGTTTATAATTATAATATTGCCAAAGCAGCGATTGGTGCTACGATGCATTTTGCTGTTGCAAGTACTTCGATTTTGAGTAATCAAATTTTTAATTCAGCCAATCAAGTTAGTTTTTTTCCAAACCCAACAAAAGAGTATTTGAATATCAACATGGGAAATTTAGCAACTACTAATTATACTTTCTCATTGATAGATATAAACGGGAAAACGGTGTTGAATACCCATTTTGAAAATGTTACTTTACTTGAAAGAGTAAATATTAGTGAATTGAGTAGCGGTATTTATCTTGGTGTTCTAGAAACGGCTGACAATCGAATTACAAAGAAAATTGTAATCGAATAATTCAACTATTATATTTTAAAACCAAATCAATGAAATTAAAATTTTTGTTATTAATTGTATTTTTTATTTTTAATTCAAGTTATTCTCAAGTATTCATACAAGGATATGCCAATGTTGTCAATCAATGTACGCAAGCAAATATTACTGAAAACCTAACGCAATTTGAATCTTTAGGTGTAAAACGTCGTGGTACTGCGGCATTGCAAAACACATTAAATTGGTTAAAGGCCGAATATTTGAGTTATGGTTATACGGCTTCACAAATGGTAGAAGATTCGTATACTTATTCGGGTT
>JAYVFV010000227.1:0-8182 GCA_043772885.1 Flavobacteriales bacterium | reverse complement strand
CAGCCGAAGTGATGGGAATTACTGAAAGTCCATAATTATCAATTACGAAAGGATATTCATTTGTTCCATGTTTTGAACCACGGTATTTAACTACACGGATTCTGCGGATGGCAATTTGTTCATTAACCCTGTTATCAAGTAAAATGATGCAATCGGAAATGTACTGCTCCATACCATGACGGGTGTAAGTTTCCTGAACCGGTTCGCCGGTAACAATTGCAGTAACTTGTTTTTCTTTAAGCCACCTGAAAAGTCTTTTTATCTCTAAGCGAAGAATGCCGACATCTGTGATGCCTGCAAAAATAGATTCAATAGAATCTAAAACAACACGTTTGGCACCAATGGAATCAATAGCAAGTTCCAAACGAACGAATAGCCCTTCAAGGTTAAAGTCGGTCTCCTCAATATCTTGTCGTTCCAAAATCACATGTTCTATCAAAATTTTTTTTTGTGAAACAAGTCCTTGTAAATCCAGATTGAGAGAAGCCACGTCTTTATAAAGTTCATCTTCTGTCTCTTCAAAGGACATGAAGACGCCTGGCTCTTTGAATTTAATTGCACCATTGATTAAAAAATCAATTCCCAAAAGGGTTTTTCCCGAGCCGGCACTCCCACTGACCAAAGTGGTTCTATTTTTCGGAAGCCCACCCTCCGTAATTTCGTCAAAGCCTTTGATGCCCGTGGGGCACTTTTGCAGTTGCTTGTTTGGAGAAGCACTTTTTTTGGGAGTAGTTTTATTCATAGAATGTCGATTGTCTTGCTTATTTAGTGTAAATGTAGGTTAATTTTTCCTTTGTCATCACACACATGACAGCTAACTATCAGCTTTACTTCACCGCAATCATCGAAATCTCCACATTAACGCCTTTTGGCAATCCTGCGACTTGAACGGTTTCTCTTGCTGGCGCAGTCTTCTCGTCAAAATAGGTTCCGTAAACAGAATTGATTCTCGCAAAATCATTCATATCCATAATAAAAATAGTGGTTTTCACTACGTTTTCAAAAGTCATATCGGCAGCTTTAAGAACCGCTTTCATGTTTTCCATGACTTGCTTGGTTTCGGTTTCGATGTTGTCTAAAACCAATTCCATTGTTGCCGGATTCAAAGCAATTTGTCCAGAAGTATACAATGTATTTCCAATTAAAACCGCCTGGTTATAAGGTCCGATTGGTGCAGGTGCTTTGTCTGTAATGATTATTTTTTTCATATTATTTATTATTGACATCCTTTATTAAACGCTTCCCAATTGAATGCAATATTTTTCGGATATCTTAATTTCAACTCTTGCTTTATCTTAGCATCAACTACTTGAAATTCCATTCCATAAATAGTTTTAAAATCTTTAAATCCTTTTATCCAAAGCAACTTAAATTTTTCATATCCATAATTATCCAGTAAATACTTAACTATAAATCCACTTTGTGTGTACGTTATAATATCATTATTTCCTTTGCGCCAAAAGTCATTCACTAAAATATCCATTGCAAGTATTTTTTTACTTTGCAAAAGATATTGATAAATTTCTTCTAAAGTATAATCGCTGCAAGTCCCGCCCGAATAAGTTCCCAAGCCTTCTGCCATCCAATCTTCTGCTGGAATTCCCCACTTATAAAAAGCAATCATATGATTCATTTCGTGCTTTATGGGCGAATTTTTCTCTTTTAATATGGTATAGAAAGTATCTTGTTGAAAACAAGCCATTCCCTGAGCTGCCATTCCAGTGTGCTTTTTCATTTCGGTTCTAGAATGCAAGAACTCAATATCCATTTTGTTGGTAAACGCTTTTTCTTTTAATAATTCCAAATTTTCTGTTACTGCTTTTTGACATAAAGCGATATTAGTTTGTCTGTCTTTTAGAGTAACTTCCGATGGAAAATAATACGTAATATTACCAATAGTTTTGCTTTCACGAGTCGTTTTCTTCCAAGTTGTATCTTCTGAGTTGGATTTACTGCAAGAGAGTATACTTACTAGTATTGTCAGTATAGCAATAGTTTTCTTCATTGTTCTTTTATTTTCTATAGTTAACGGATTGACTTTGTACTTTGTACTTCGTATATCGTATTCCCAACTTATCTCAAACGTTTATCAGGTTGTGCTTGCTTGTCCCATTTGATATCGCTCAACACTCCCGATTTAATTCCGATAAAGAATCCCCAATACGAATAATCGCCAAAAGGAACCCAATTAAAATCCATTCGCCAACTTAATAAATCACGTTCAAAACGCAACTGTGTGAAGGTAACTCCCTTTTGCACAAAATCATATCCTGTTGAAATTCCTATTTTCCATTTTGGAGTTAAAGTTGTATTTGCCGAAATCATCAGCGAATTACTGGTTATTTTATTTTCTCTATTATTATTTCCATACGTAATAGAATACGCCAGATTCAAATCCCAAGGCAATTCGGATTTATAAAAACCAGCAAATTCTTCTTCTTCGTCATCGCTTTTATCAAACTGACTCTCCCGCCTATCACTAAAATCGGTATTGGTGCCAAATAAATCATCTTCACGACCACCATTTCGTGCGCCTTGTTTATTTTCTTTTCCGTCTTTGTCTTTTTTATCTTTGCCAAAATCGGTACTAATCAAAGAAAAGTTCATCGTCATATTGGCACTTGTCATTCGAAATAAACTACCGCCATTATCAATATTAAATTTGTCCATTCGTCGTCCATTATTATCAATAGAATAAGGATCGAGTGTCGTAGCAAAATTGACATTCATTTTTTGTTTGAACAATTGTGTTCCACCACTAATTCGCAACGGAGCCCAACGCAAGGAATCGGCTGCCATATCATAACTTGATGAAAGATTTAAATTGTTAAGCAACATTATTTTCTTTGGTTCCGTTTTGGTCGAATCGCGGTCAGTCACTTTCGCTTCAAAAGTATTGCTCAAGCTAAATCCGACATTGTTCGAATAATTATTACTTGGAGCTCCAAAAACACCTCCTTCAAATCGTGTGTATTCCTTTATCATAGTGCCACTTCCATCTGAATCATAAGTATCATAATACTTGCTGAAACTTGGCGCATAACTATGCGAAACAGACGGACGCATGACATGCCGAATGGATTTAATTTTCTTTTTTTCTCCAAAATTAAAAGTTCCATAAATTGTTGTTCCCAAACTGTTAGAAATCGTATACGTTCTAAAAGCATCAAATCCACCAACATCCTTATTAACTACCTCATTTAAAGTAGAATCGTACGTTTTATTTACAGTTTTAAATTGCCAAACTTCTCTGTAATTAAACGACGTTGATGCACTTAAATATTTTAATATTTTGAAGTTGGTGCTTAATGGAATGGTATGTTCAAATCCGGTTAAGGCTTGCTTAAACATTTCCTTTTTGAAAAACAACGAATCGGTAGTAGCAATTCTATTTTCGCCTCTTAAATTATACTGTAAATTGATGTTTTTGAAAAATCCTTTTTTAACGCCGTCTTTTGGTGCAAAAGGAAAAATTCGTTCAATACTCGCTTGCAAAGTAGGAAGCGTCATATTGATTTGTTCGGTTTGCGTATTTTGAGAATGCGTTGCAGATACTGATAAATTCGCTTGCGGAACCGTATTAAAAGTTTTTGAATACGAAATGGAAGAACTCAATGTATTATTAAGATTCGAACCAACATTGACTTGATTTAATGACTGCTGAAAGTACTTGCTACTTCCCAAGTTAACCGATGCAGAAAACCGTGAGTTTGGATTCGATTTGGCGTCTTTAGTATGCGACCATTGAATATTGTAAATCTTGGTTTTGGAGTAATCGGGAAATCCTCGTTCGCTATTAATTAAATCTTCATATCTCAAATTCACGATACCATTATACTTATATCTTTTGGCATAATTGGATTGAAATCGCAACGCATAACTTCCATTAGTATAATAATCGCCTAAAATTGCCAAGTCATAATTATCGCTTAACGCAAAATAATAACCTCCATTTTGTAAAGTATAACCTCTTTGATTGGTATAATTGTAATTCGGAATAATTATTCCTGATGTGCTTTTCTCCGTTATCGGAAAAAAGGCAAACGGCAAAATAACGGGTGTTGGAACATCGTAAATAAACATTTCTGTTAAACCTACAACTACTTTTTTACCTGGAACTAATTTACCTCGATTGACCAAAAAATAATACTCCGGATCTTCAATATTGGTAGCCGTAGTAATTTTTGCTCTTCTCATAAAATACACCGAATCATTTTCTTTTTTGGTGATTTCGGCTTTTATATTCAATTCATTTTGTGTGGTTCTCGAATTCCAAACCAACGCTTTCTTCGTTTTATAATTGAACCGTATAGAATCGGGTTCAATAACATTAGTACCTTGTTTAAAATAAGGTAATTGTGTGTATTTTCCTGTCGAATCTTTGATTCTACCTGCATAAACTTCATTCTTTTGATAATCAAAAACAATGACACCCGATTTTAATTCGTAATCTTGATAATACAATTCGGCTTCATTGTAAAGTGTAATTAGCTTCTTCTTTTGATCAAATTTCGCCGAATCTTTGGCACGGTATTTTACTTTGCCTTCTAAAAATTTCTTTTTTGGTTTTGAGGAATCGGGTTGAATTATAATTTCTTTTACTTCCGATTGCGTAATCGTTACTTCTTCTTTTTCAGTTGTAGTCGGCTGATTTTTAGCAGGAAAGGGCCGGCTTTTTTTAGGTGAATCTTGCGAATATAAATTAACGCTTCCAATTGTTAGAAAAAAGGTTAATAAAACGATATAAAATAAGTTTGTACGCAAAAGTTTAATGCTATTTTTGTAAAAATATGGCTTGGTAATTGAACCCACCAAAATTACAGTTTATTTTTCGTCAAAAATAAATAAATAATAAAATTAAAACAGTGTCGTTTTTATTAAAATTAACTTTTACAACTATGATTAACCCAAATAGATTTAAAAAATCATTCCTTTTCTTTTTAATCCTTTGTTTCGGAAGTATTTATGGACAAAAATTCAAAGTCACTCTTGATGCTGGTCACGGTGATCACGATTTTGGAGCAGTCTATCACGGACACATAGAAAAAAATATTGCTTTAGCTGTGGTTTTGAAAGTAGGTAAGATATTAGAAAAAAACCCAAATATCGAAGTAATCTATACGCGTAAAACAGATGTTTTTATTGGATTAGAAGAAAGAGCCAATATTGCCAACAGAGCAGACGCAAACATTTTTGTTTCCATTCATTGCAACGCCAATAAAAATATAGCGGCCGATGGATCGGAATCGTATGTAATGGGTATGACAAAAAACGCATCCAATTTAGCAGCAGCAAAAAATGAGAACGCCGTTATTACACTTGAAAAAGATTACAAACAAAAATATGAAGGATATGATCCAAATGAACCTGAATCAGTTATTGGAATGACACTGATGCAAGAAGAATACATCGAAAACAGCATCGCTTTAGCAGGAAAAGTGCAAGATAATTTTATGAATACCTTAGGACAAAAAAATAGAGGAGTAAAACAAGCGCCGTTTATGGTTTTACACAAAGCGTATATGCCAAGGGTTTTAATTGAAATGGGATTTATATCTAATATCGACGAAGGGGCACGATTAGATTCGGAAGAAGGTCAACAAGAAACTGCTCAAGCGATTGCCGAAGCTATTGTAAGTTATAAGAAAGAATTCTTTGGTGCTGGAAACAATGAACCTACTGTTGAAAAACCGTCGCAACGTATTATCGAAAAAATAACTCCACAAATAAAAAAACAAGATACTATTAAAACCAATCCGATTGTAAAAAAAGATCCGACAGAAATCGCAAAAGGAATTGTGTTTAAAGTACAATTGTCTGCAAGTGCAAAGAAATTAGATTTAACGCCAAGTAATTTCAAAGGGTTAAAAAACATCTCTATGATAAGCACCAATAATTTGTACAAGTACATGTATGGCGAAACAGCAAATTATGATGAAGCACAAAAATTATTGCAAGAAGCGAAAACCAAAGGATATCCAACGGCCTATTTAATTGCTTTTAAAGACGGGAAAAGTATTTCTGTTCAAGATGCTATCAAATAATATATTATTTTTGTAAAAAATTACATTTTGAAACTATCAAGAGAAATTAAAACCGCCATCTTAGTTATTGCTGCAATTGCATTATTTATTTGGGGTTACAGCTTTTTAAAAGGCAAAGATTTATTTACAGATTATAAAACCTTATACGTTGAATATAAAAACGTCGAAGGACTTGTAATATCGGCTCCAGTTACTATAAACGGACTCACAGTCGGAAAAGTAAACAGCATAAACATCAATAATAAAACCGCAAACATACTTGTTGAAATGCAAATCAATACCGATTTTCCAATTTCAAAATCGAGTATTGCCGAAATTTATGCACCAAGTGCGTTAGGTGGAAAACAATTGGCTATCATTCCAGATACAGCCAATCCTGTATTGGCAGTCGATGGCGATTACTTAAAATCGTCAAGTAAATTAGGTTTGACTGATGCGTTGGCAACACAATTGGAACCTTTAAAGGATAAAATCACCAAACTTCTCGATAATGCCAACTTAATGCTCGAAAGTGTCAATGACATTTTAGACAAAAAATCAAAAGAAGATTTAAAAAATAGTATTGCTTCATTAAGTGAAACGATGAACGAATTTAAAAGAGCTTCTCAAAGTTTAAACGGAATTCTTGATGACAATAAAAAACAAATTGGAGGCATTGTAACCGACTTTAAAAAAGTGTCTTCCGATTTCTCAACAATATCCGATGATTTAAACAAAGCTAAATTGGGAGAAACCGCTGAAAACCTGAAAAAGACTTTGGCAAATGTAGATAAAATCTTAGCTGATTTGGATTCGGGGAAAGGTACGATTGGAAAACTGCTAAAAGACGAATCCTTTTATACCAACCTTTCAAAAACATCAAAAGAATTAGAATTGCTGTTGCAAGATTTGCGAATAAATCCAACACGATACGTCAATGTTTCTCTTTTCGGAAAGAAAAACAAACCTTATATTGCTCCAGTAAACGACTCCATTAAAAAGTAAAGATTATGAGTTTTTTAGATAATATTTTCTTTGCAATTCTAATTGCTATCGGATTTGGTTATTTTGCGATGAACGTAAAAAAACTCATTCGAAATATTAATTTAGGAAGAGACGTTAATCGCAAAGACAATCCATCTGCTCGTTGGAAAAACATGTCAATGATTGCTTTAGGTCAATCCAAAATGATAAAGCGTCCCATTGCTGGATTTTTACACATCATTGTTTACGTCGGATTTGTAATCATTAACATCGAATTACTCGAAATTATCATTGACGGACTTTTCGGAACCCACCGCGTATTCGCTCCACTTGGTATTTTATATGACATCTTGATTGGTTCGTTTGAACTACTTGCACTTTTGGTTTTAGTAGCAGTAATTGTATTTTGGATAAGAAGAAACGTCATCCAATTAAAACGATTCATCAGTTCCGATTTATCCGGACAACCAAAAAAAGACGCCAATTACATTTTGTATTTCGAAATGGTTTTAATGTCGCTATTTTTATTGATGAACGCTGCCGATTTTCACTTGCAGAATGTCGCTGGCGGATTTAGTCATTACCATCAAGCGGGTTCTTTTCCTGTATCGCAATTTCTTTCTCCACTTTTTGACGGAACTAGTAATTATATCGTTGCATTGTTAGAAAGAACATTTTGGTGGTTACACATATCCATAATATTAGTATTTCTAAACTACTTATATTTTTCGAAACACTTGCATATTTTATTGGCGTTTCCAAATACGTATTTTGCCGATTTGAATCCGAAAGGACAATTCGATAATCTTGAAAGTGTTACCAATGAAGTAAAACTAATGATGGATCCCAATGCCGATCCTTTTGCTGCACAACCTGTAGATGAAAACGCTGTTCCAAGTAAATTTGGTGCGAGCGATGTACACGATTTGAATTGGGTGCAATTGCTAAATGCGTATACCTGTACCGAATGTGGTAGATGTACTTCAGCTTGTCCAGCCAATATAACAGGCAAAAAATTGTCACCACGTAAAATCATGATGGATACGCGTGACCGATTGGAAGAAGTTGGAAGAAATTTAGATGCGAATAAAGGCATTTTTGTTTCCGATAATAAAATGTTACTCAATGATTACATCACTGCAGAAGAATTGTGGGCGTGTACATCGTGTAATGCT
>JAYVFV010000226.1:0-2893 GCA_043772885.1 Flavobacteriales bacterium | reverse complement strand
AAATTAATTAATAAATCATAGATTAACAATATATTTTCAGATATACTTATTCTATTTAGTAGTTTTGTAGAAAATAGGAACAAGATAAATGAATAAATTTCCGCGACTTAACGAATATAAAGCACTGTTTTACAGGATAGGTTTGGCTTATTTATTTTATATGATTGCTCGAATTTTGTTCTTTTTTTATAATGAAAACTTAATTAAGATAGATTCGGCAATTGATTTTTTTAAGCTTTCTTATCACGGAATTGCTTTCGACACAACTACGATACTATATGTCAATTCGTTATTCATTTTACTATCTATTTTCCCTTTCATAATCAACACCAAAAAAGGATATCAAAAGTGCTTGTTTTATCTTTATTTTGTCACCAATTTGTTAACATACACCGCTAATTTTATTGACTTTATTTACTACAAATATACGTTCAACAGAAGTACAAGAGCATCGCTGGATACACTCGAAAATGAAAGCAATAAAACACGTTTATTTTTAAACTTTTTGGTAGAATATTGGCACGTATTCGTTTTGTTTTTCTTATGTGCTTTTGTATGGATCTATTTATATAAGAAAATAAAAGTGAACCATCACAAACCCAATCTTACGTTCAAGTATTTTTTGGCTTCTATAGTTAGTTTTTTGTTGTTTACCACTTTATGTATTGGTGGAATTCGAGGTGATTTCAGAAAAAGTACACGTCCAATTAATTTACTTGATGCCAGCCGATTTGTTACCGATGCCTCACAAGCCGATTTTGTTTTGAATACGCCATTTGCCATTATCAGAACATGGAATACCAACACATTTCAGAAAATTAATTTGGTAAATAATGCCACAATTGATTCGCTTATAGTTCCAATTAAGCAGTATAAAAACAATCCGAAAACGAAACCTAATGTGGTTATTATTATTATGGAAAGTTATGCTAAAGAATACATTAGTTCCTTCAATAAAGAGATGAAAATTCCGAATTATAAAGGGTATTCTCCTTTTGTAGATTCGTTAGCACAGCACAGTTTAATTTTCACCAATGGATATGCCAATGGATATAAATCCATTCACGGAATGGCGTCAGTAATTGCAGGAATTCCATCGTTTAAAGATGCGTTTACCTCATCACCTTATCCAAAACAAAAGATAGAATCGTTGGTTTCTATTTTGAAAAGCGAAGGTTATGACACCTCCTTTTTTCATGGTGCTCCGAATGGTTCGATGGGGTTTTTAGGTTTCGGAAACATATTGGGTTATGATCATTATTATGGGAAAAATGAATATAATAATGATGCTGATTTTGATGGTTCGTGGGGAATTTGGGACGAACCTTTTTTTCAGTATTTTAACAAAACACTTTCTCAAAAGAAAACACCTTTTATGGCGACATTATTTTCGATTTCTTCTCACGAACCGTATATAGTTCCTGAAAAATATGAAAGAAAATTCCCTAAAGGAGATAATCTTATTCATCAATGTATTGGATATACCGATTACTCTTTGGAGCAATTTTTTAAAGCGGCCAAAAAGCAATCTTGGTACAAAAATACTATTTTTGTGTTGGTAGCCGATCATGATAATTTAATCTATTATGATGCGTATTACAAAGATCAAAACTTGCATACAGTACCCATTTTATTCTTCTCACCCAATGAAAAATATGTTGGAGTAAATAATGATTGGGCACAACAAATAGATATTTATCCAACACTTTTAGACATGATGGGCTATGACAAACCTTTTAGAAGTTGGGGACGAAGTTTAATTAGTGATACTAAAGTACCTCCATTTGTAATGCGTTATTCTTCCGATAATTATCAAATGATGAGCGGTAATTATTGTTGTACTTTTGATGGTGAAAAGGCAATAGGATTTTATGCAAAAGAAGATAAGGACTTAAAACATAATTTGATTGCTCATCGTAATGCTGAAATGGATGTGTTAGAAACCCGGTGCAAAGCCTTTTTACAAGATTATATGGAACGCATTATTGATAGAAAATTAACTTCAGAAATAAAATAATATGAGTATAAAAAAGAAAATAATTGGTGTAATTATCCTTTTGGTTTTAGTTGGAGTAGGTAAGTATGTTTATGATATGAACATCAATCATAATTTTGAAATTATAACCGAAAATAAAGTCTACAAAAGCGGTGTAATTCCGCCCGATGAAATTGCCGATTATGTAGCCGAATATAAGATAAAAAGTATTGTTGATTTTCGCTTTCCGGGTACTGGTGACGATGTTAATAATCCGGAAATTCCAGTTGAATTAACAGCCGAAAAAGAAGCCATTGCAAAAATTAAAGGCGTGAATTATTTTAATGATGGTTCGGATCAAGTTCCGACTCAAAAAAACTTAGATTATTTTTTTAAAATTATGGATAATCCAGCTAATTATCCAGTATTATTGCATTGTTATCACGGAATTGGTCGTGCCGAAATCTATTCGGCTATCTACAGAATAGAATATGAAAATATGGATCGTGATGAAGCTAGAACGTCTACGCGATTTTTAACCAAATGGAGTTCTTTTGATATAGGAAAACCTAAAGGCGATTTTTTGCATACCTATAAAAGTCGGAAAGCGTTGGCGGAAGAAAATAAAAAATAAGACGAATTCAATAACTTAATGCAACTTAATTTCTTAATGGTTTTATTTTTCACATATACTATTTGAATAAAAATTACCTTTTTTCAATCCACAATCGAGCATTAACAAACGCTTCTATCCAAGGTGAAACTTCATCGCTGTTTCCTTTCGGATAATGCCCCCAATTCCAAGGAAAAGTTGATCGTTCAATATGTGGCATCATCACCAAATGTCTTCCCGTTTTGTCACACAACATCGCTGTGTTGTAATCGGAACCATTCGGATTGGCAGGATAACCTTCATAA
>JAYVFV010000225.1:0-27098 GCA_043772885.1 Flavobacteriales bacterium | reverse complement strand
TACGTCAAGTTACGCGTTAGGAGCGAATTTATCCTACATCTATATTCGCGGTGAGTACATGTGGATTTACAAAATTTTAGAAAGAGCCATTGCCGAAGCAAAAGCTGCCGGTTGGTTGGGAAAAAATATATTGGGATCAGGTTACGATTTGGATTTGTATGTTCAAATTGGAGCTGGTGCCTACATCTGCGGTGAAGAAACTGCACTTATTGAAAGTTTAGAAGGCGAAAGAGGAAATCCAAGAATCAAACCACCATTCCCAGCGGTTATGGGACTTTGGCAAAATCCTACTGTAGTGAATAATGTGGAAACGATTGCTTCAGTGCCATGGATTGTGAACAATTCGGGTGCTGATTATGCTGCGATTGGAATTGGAAGATCTACAGGTACTAAATTAATTTCGGCTTCGGGACATCTTAAAAACCAAGGGGTTTTCGAAATCGAATTGGGATTGAGTGTTTACGAATTTATGAATTCGGATGAATATTGTGGCGGAATGATTGATGACCGTCCTTTAAAAGCATTCGTGCCAGGAGGAAGTTCCGTTCCCGTTTTACCCGCAAATTTGATATACAAAACCGCTGCAGGAGAAGATCGATTGATGTCGTATGAGTCATTAGCTGATGGCGGATTTGCAACGGGTTCGATGTTGGGATCTGGTGGATTTATCGTTTATAATGATACCGCTTGTATCGTAAGAAACACGTGGAATTTCTCAAGATTTTACCACCACGAAAGTTGCGGACAATGTTCACCTTGCCGTGAAGGAACAGGTTGGTTAGAGAAAGTTTTACATAGAATTGAAACCGGTTACGGTCGTGAAGAAGATGTCGAATTGCTTTGGAGCATTCAGAGTAAAATTGAAGGAAACACGATTTGTCCATTGGGTGATGCAGCAGCTTGGCCAGTGGCGGCAGCAATACGTCATTTCAAAGAGGAATTCGAGTACCATATTCGTTTCCCGGAAAAAATAAAAAACAGAGATCATTTTGTTAATGAACCTTTTGAAAAAGTAAGGTATCTTGTGGGTAACACCACCGTTTAAAATAAGTTGTGATTGATTGCTTTTGTAACCGACAACCATCAACCGACAACCAACAACTAAGAATATGAAAGTAACCATAGACGGTCAAGCAATAGAAGTAGAACCAGGAACAACTATCCTGCAGGCTGCTCGTAGGATTGGTGGGGAATCAGTTCCGCCTGCCATGTGTTATTATTCCAAATTAAAAGGAAGCGGCGGAAAATGCCGTTGTTGTTTAGTGGAAGTTTCCAAAGGAAGTGAAGCCGATCCGAGACCCATGCCAAAATTAATGGCATCTTGTGTGACAAGTTGCATGGACGGAATGGAAGTGAACAGCAAATCTTCGGAAAGAGTGGAAGAAGCCAGAAAATCAGTTACCGAATTCCTTTTAATCAATCACCCATTAGATTGCCCAGTTTGTGATCAGGCGGGCGAATGTGATTTGCAGAATTTAAGTTTTGAACACGGAAAATCGCAAACGCGTTTCATTGAAGAAAAAAGAACATTCGAACCTGAAAATATCGGAGATAAGATTCAATTACACATGAACCGTTGCATTTTGTGTTATCGTTGTGTGATGGTGGCCGATCAATTGACCGACAATCGCGTACACGGAGTAATGGACAGAGGTGATCATTCGAATATCTCGACTTGTATTTCAAAAGCGATTGACAATGAATTCTCAGGAAATATGATTGACGTTTGTCCCGTTGGAGCCTTAACGGATAAGACTTTCCGATTCAAATCAAGAGTTTGGTTCAACAAACCTTACAATGCCCACAGAGATTGCGATAAATGTTGCGGAAAAACAACCCTTTGGATGTTCGGAAACGAAATTCAAAGAGTGACCGGAAGAAAAGATGTATACCATGAAGTAGAAGAATTTATCTGTAATACCTGTCGTTTTGACCACAAAGATCCGGCACATTGGGTAATTGAAGGTCCGCGCAAATTCGAAAAAGATTCGGTTATCAACCAAAATAATTACACCCAAAAATTAGACAAAGTCATCATCGAAACCGAAAAAGGAATCTTGGACGGGCGTGACCAAGACAGAAAGAAAATCAGTATGGCTGTGATCGATTACAACGAAAAAATAGATGGTACACCACTAAACTCAAAGAAAAATGGATAGTGCGTTTATCATAGAAAAAAGTGTCATCATTGTAACGGTTTTTGCCATTACGATGATTATGGCAATGTATTCCACTTGGGCAGAGCGTAAGGTAGCTGCTTATTTACAAGATCGTGTTGGACCGAATCGTGCGGGTTGGGGAGGTTTATTGCAACCACTTGCCGACGGAATGAAATTGTTTGCCAAGGAAGAATTTACTCCAAATACGCCTAATAAATTTTTATTTGTCGTTGGTCCTGCAATTGCAATGAGCACGGCCTTGATGACCAGTGCTGTGATTCCGTGGGGCGATAAATTGCACCTTTTCGGAAGAGACATTTACCTCCAGGCAACGGATATTGACGTTTCGTTATTGTACATTTTAGGAGTAGTTTCGTTGGGAGTTTATGGCATCATGATTGGTGGATGGGCTTCGAATAACAAGTTCTCATTATTGGGAGCGGTTCGTGCGGCATCGCAAATGGTATCGTATGAAGTCGCCATGGGATTGTCGTTAATCGCTTTGTTAATGATGACAGGAACGTTGAGCTTAAAAGAAATTACGGTTCAACAAGCAGGCTGGCATTGGAACGTATTGTACCAACCGCTGTCGTTTTTAATCTTTTTAATCTGTGCTTTTGCCGAAACCAACAGAACACCATTCGATTTAGCAGAATGTGAAAGTGAACTGATTGGAGGATACCACACCGAATATTCTTCCATGAAAATGGGATTCTATTTATTCGCTGAATACGCGAATATGTTTATTTCTTCTACGGTTTTAGCAGTATTATTTTTTGGAGGTTACAACTATCCGGGAATGAGCTGGGCTGTTGAAAACTGGGGCGTTAACATCGCTAATGTTTTAGGGATTATGGTTTTGTTTGCCAAAATATGTGGGTTTATATTCTTCTTCATGTGGATACGATGGACGATTCCAAGATTTCGTTATGATCAGTTAATGCATTTAGGATGGAAAATATTGATTCCACTTTCAATCATAAATATTATTATAACCGGAATATGCCTATTAGCTTTTAAATAAAAGAACATGTCAGCACCAATTCAATCCATATCACTCTCAGGTAGAAAAAAGCAAGTTTCCAATAAGGAAATGACGTTTTTCGAACGCATGTACCTGATTGCTATCGTTAAAGGATTACTTATTACGATAAAACACTTTTTCAGAAAAAAAGCGACAATTCATTATCCAGAACAAACACGTGAATTTAGTCCTGTGTACCGTGGACAACATATGTTAAAACGCGATGAGCTAGGTCGTGAAAATTGTACCGCTTGTGGCTTGTGCGCGTTGTCTTGTCCAGCAGAAGCCATAACGATGACAGCCGCCGAACGCCGTCCAGAAGAAATGCATTTGTACCGTGAAGAAAAATACGCATCGATTTATGAAATCAATATGTTGCGTTGTATTTTCTGCGGATTGTGCGAAGAAGCGTGTCCTAAAGACGCTATTTATTTAACGATTTCTAAAGAAATGGTTCCATCCAGTTACAACAGAGAAGATTTTATTTTTGGAAAAGATAAATTAGTAATGCCGTTGGAAATGGCAATGAAAAATACACAATTAAAAAACGCTAACTAATGTCACCAGTACAGATTATATTTTACATTTTAGCAACTATCACTTTGTCAACAGCGTTTTTGACAATCTATAGTAAAAACCCAATACACAGTGCCATTTATTTGGTAATCTGTTTCTTTTCGATAGCGGGACATTACCTTTTATTTAACGCACAGTTTTTAGCAATGGTACATGTTATTGTGTATTCGGGCGCGATTATGATTCTGTTTTTATTCACCATTATGTTGATGAATTTAAACAAAGAAGACGAAGTCCATAAACCCCGAATTACAAGATTTGGCGCTATTCTTTGCTTTTGTTTATTGAGCATTATAATGATTGCGGTATTTATCAACTCCAAAACCATCATGGGCGAATACGACTTAACAGGCGAAGATTACCAATCGATAAAAAAATTAGGTAAGATTTTATTAAACGAATACATGGTGCCGTTCGAATTTGCTTCGATATTGCTATTAGTAGCGATGATTGGAACGGTGTTATTGTCTAAAAAAGAAACCAAATAAGATGACAAATATTTTAAATGAAATAGGTATAGAAAACTACATTTTCCTTTCGGTATTGCTTTTTTGCATCGGAGTATTTGGCGTTTTGTACAGACGAAATGCGATTATTGTATTTATGTCAATTGAGATTATGTTGAACGCAGTAAACTTGTTATTTGTGGCGTTTTCAACCTATCATCAAGATGCCGAAGGACAAGTATTTGTGTTTTTCTCAATGGCTGTCGCTGCAGCGGAAGTGGCTGTTGGATTAGCCATTTTAGTTTCTGTGTTTAGAAACATTGGCTCGATTGATATCGCTAATTTAAAAAACTTAAAAGGATAATCCCGAATGGAGAAGAATTTAGTTTTACTATTATTATTAAGCCCTTTCTTTGGGTTTATATGCAATGTTTTCTTCGGAAAAAAAATAGGGAAAAGTGCTTCAGGAGCACTTGGAACGATAGCGATTGTGCTTCCGTTTGTGTTGAGCGTTTACTTTTTTATGCAAGTCAATCAAACAGGAAACGCAATACAGGTTTCGTTGTTTGAATGGATTCAGGTCAGCAATTTCAAATTGGATTTCGGAATTCTATTAGACCAATTATCACTATTATGGTTGCTTTTCGTAACGGGAATTGGTTCGTTGATTCACTTATATTCAATTAGCTACATGCACGACGATGAGAACATGCATAAGTTTTTTGCGTATTTGAATCTGTTCGTTTTCTTTATGATAACGTTAGTGGTTGGAAGTAATTTATTGGTGATGTTTATCGGTTGGGAAGGTGTTGGACTTTGTTCCTACCTCCTTATCGGATTCTGGCATAAAAACCAAGAGTATAACGATGCAGCTAAGAAAGCGTTTATTATGAACAGAATAGGAGATTTAGGTTTCTTAATCGGAATGTTCATTTTGGCTTATTGCTACAATTCACTGGATTATACATTGATGAAATCGGGTATAATAACTACAACTACTGTCGCTTCTGACAGTTTACTTTCGATAGCTGCACTTTGCTTGTTTATTGGAGCTTGTGGTAAATCGGCGCAATTGCCTTTATACACTTGGCTTCCGGATGCAATGGCTGGACCAACTCCAGTTTCAGCTTTAATTCACGCAGCAACGATGGTAACCGCTGGAATTTTCATGATTACACGAATGAATTTTGTATTCGAATTAACGCCTTTTGTACAACAAATAATTGCCGTTGTTGGAGCATCAACCGCTTTAGTAGCCGCATCCATTGGATTATTACAAAACGATATTAAAAAAGTACTAGCGTATTCAACTGTTTCCCAATTGGGATTGATGTTTTTAGCTTTGGGAATGGGCGCCTACACGGTTGCCGTTTTCCACGTAATCACGCACGCGTTCTTTAAAGCGTGTTTGTTCTTGGGTTCGGGTTCGGTAATTCACGCATTACACGGCGAACAGGACATGCGAAAAATGGGTGGTTTGCGCAAAGCGATGCCGATTACTTTTGCCACGATGTTGATTTCGACATTGGCGATTGCAGGTATTTTTCCATTCGCTGGATTTTGGTCGAAAGATGAAATCTTAATGGTCGCTTTTGAACATAACACAGCTCTTTGGATTGTCGGTTCTATCGCTTCTATAATGACTGCTTTTTATATGTTCCGATTGATGTATTTGACATTCTTCAAAGACTTCAGAGGAACAGAAGAACAAAAACATCATTTGCATGAAAGTCCGAGTTTGATAACATTACCATTAGTAATTTTAGCCGCATTAGCAACCGTTGGCGGATTAATTAATTTTCCAGGAAGCAATTGGCTAAACCATTTTATGGAGCCACTTTTAGCGACAAAATTAGAACATCACGAATTGGGTGGTCAGGAATACATGTTAATGGGAATTGCCATAGTAGGCGCGATAATCGGAATTGCTTGGGCGTACTCGAAATACATCAAACAAGGTTTTGTCCCATCAGAAGATGAAGCCATTACTGGATTTTCAAAAACCATTTACAACAAATATTACGTTGACGAATTTTATACTTTCCTTATTGTAAAACCTTTGAACGGCTTGGCTAATTTCTTCAGAACAACACTCGAACCTGCTTTAGGAAAAGTAGTTTTTAGTTTTGGATCGGCAGCAAATGGCATCGGAAATCAAGGTAAAAAATTACAAACAGGAAGTATCGGCTTGTACCTATTTGCTTTTGTTTTAGGTGTGTGCGGTATAATTATTTATTTATTTTTAGCTCAAAAAATTGTCTAATGGATGTAACTACTCTATTAATTCTACTCTTAGTTGGTTCGATTGCAACGTATCTTTCGGGAGATAAATTAGCGTCTAAAATTGCGTTGCTTTTTAGCGTTGCAGCTTTCGGATTTGCTTTGTATTTATTGAATCTATATACGAACGGAACCAACATTAGCTATATCGGAAGTTGGATGGAAAATCCAAAAGTAGCCTTAGCCTTTCAAGCCGATGGTTTGTCGTTGGCCATGGTTTTACTAACTACAGCTTTAACGCCATTAATCTTATTTTCTTCCTTTGGAAATCAATTTAAAAGTGCTAAAAACTTTTACGCTTTAATACTGTTTATGGCATTTGCGATGACAGGAACTTTCTTGGCCGCAGACGGATTATTGTATTACGTTTTCTGGGAATTATCGTTAATTCCGATTTACTTTATCGCATTAATCTGGGGTCATGGCGATGCCGAAAAACGTAAAAAAGCCGTAGTGAAATTTTTCATTTACACACTCGCAGGTTCTTTATTTATGTTGGTTGCTTTTGCGTATTTGTACCAACAGGCAGGAAGTTTTTTACTTAAGGATTTATACAATTTAGATTTGACCGCCTCACAACAATTCTGGGTTTTCTTTGCTTTTTTCTTGGCGTATGCAATCAAAATTCCAATCATTCCTTTTCATACCTGGCAGGCAAAAGTATATCAAAAAGCACCTACTGTTGGAACGATGTTGCTTTCTGGAATCATGCTTAAAATGGGTTTGTATAGCGTTATTCGTTGGCAATTACCAATAGCTCCTTTAGCGGCAAAAACCTATATGCCCATCTTACTCGGATTAAGTATTGCGGGTGTTATTTACGGTTCGATTGTCGCTTTGCGTCAAAAGGATTTGAAAAAATTATTGGCGTATTCTTCGTTGGCTCACGTTGGTTTAATTGCCGCTGGTTGTTATACTTTAACATTGGATGGATTAAACGGCGCCGTTTATCAAATGATTGCACACGGATTTGTAATCGTCGGATTGTTCTTCATCGCAGAAATTATTTTCAGAAGATACGAAACGGGAAAAATTGGTGAAATGGGAGGCATTCGTTCACAATCGCCAAAGTTCACTTCGATGTTTATGATATTGGTTTTAGCATCTGTGGCGTTACCAGGAACTTTCAACTTCGTGGGAGAATTTACCGTTTTGTATAGCTTGTCACAAATAAATCTTTGGTATGCTGTTCTTGGCGGAACAACCATTATTTTGGGCGCATATTATATGCTGAAAATGTTTCAAAATGTAATGCTAGGAGAAACGAATACGAAAGTTTTTACCGATGTTACGCTTAACGAAACCATCATTTTAGTAATTATACTCGGTTTTTTACTATTCTTTGGATTGTATCCAAAACCAATTGTAGATTTTGTATCACCAAGTATAGAAGCCATTTTAGTTCACATTAATAGATAATTAAAATAAGAATTTTATTTTTTCGGATTTGCAAAATCCTAAATCTTAAAATCCAAAATCCTAAATAAAAAATGCAAACATTAATAGCCGTATCAGCACTCGGTGTTTTCTGCCTTCTCGCTGAAATTTTTAATCTAAGAAAAGCACTTGTTCCAGTAACAATTTTAGGGCTTTTAGCCATTCTTGGTATTACATTAAATGTATGGTCTTTCGGAGGTAGTACATTCGATGCATCGAACTATGTGAATATGGTTGCGACCGACAAATTTTCCAATGCATTCAGTTCTTTGTTTATAGTACTGACGATTTTTTTAATCGCTTTGAGTCACGATGTGTACAAAGACCATCAATCGAAGATTTCCGATTTCATAGCGATAAAAATATTCCTTTTAGCAGGTGCTGTGGCAATGGTTTCGTTTACGAATTTATCGATGTTTTTCTTGGGAATAGAAGTACTGTCAATTTCGCTTTACATCTTAGCCGCCAGCAAACGTTTGGATATCAAAAGCAACGAAGCCGGAATGAAATATTTCTTACTGGGTTCCTTTGCATCCGGAATCATATTATTCGGAATTTGTCTGATTTACGGAGCTACTGGCTATTTTGATATTGCTGAAATTTATGCTTTATCACAAGGAGCCGGTTTACCAATTTGGTTTCCAATCGGAATTACATTAATGATTATCGGAATGTTGTTTAAAATTGCAGCCGTTCCTTTTCATTTCTGGGCTCCCGATGTATACGAAGGTTCGCCTGCGCTTACAACAGCAACTATGAGCACGTTGGCAAAAGTGGTGGCGATGGCTACCTTATATAAATTATTAAGCGGATTAACCGTTGGATTAACGTACAACTTTGAAGTAATAGTTGTAGTAGTTTCGATTGCCTCGATGACTGTCGGAAATATAATGGCGTTGCGACAAAACAATGTGAAACGGATGTTGGCATTCTCTGGAATTTCACATGCCGGATTTATGCTGATGGCATTGTTGAGTTTATCCACTGCAGCAAGTACGCTGTTGTATTATACTGCTGCGTATGCCCTTGCCGGAATTGCCTCATTCGCTGTAATTATATTTGTTACAAAAAACAAAGACAACGAAGACATCATCAACTTCAACGGATTAGGAAAAACCAATCCGATATTAGCAGCAGTATTAACAGCTTCGTTACTTTCGATGGCTGGAATTCCGATTTTCTCTGGATTCTTTGCGAAGTTCATTTTGTTTACAGAAACCATAAAAACTGGTTATTTAGTAGTTGTTATTGCAGCCGTAATCAACTCTATTATAAGCGTGGGTTACTATTTTAAATTAGTTTTAGCGATGTACACCAAAGAGGTGAATGAAGAACAACAAACGGCAATTACTCCACTAGTTTATCATGTTGTAGGAGTTGTTGCTATTCTGCTGAATATCCTTATCGGAATTCACCCTGAATTGGTTACCAATTTATTGAGATAATAAATTTTATTTTAAAAAATACCCAATCATCACAAGTAATTTTAATGGTTTTTTTATCAACAAATTCTAAATTTTAACTTCCTCCTACTCGACTATTCTGTAACTTTACACCATGTATGCTTTAGTCGACTGCAATAATTTTTATGCTTCGTGTGAACGTGTTTTTCAACCACAGCTTGTTGGAAAACCAATCGTTATTTTGTCTAACAATGACGGTTGTATTATTTCGCGAAGTGATGAAGCAAAAGCATTAGGTATTTCGATGGGAGCTCCCGAATTTAAAGTTCGACAAGAATTAAAGGAAAAGAACATTCACGTTTTTTCTTCCAATTATGCGTTGTATGGCGATTTGAGTAATCGCGTAATGAAAATTTTGGAAGGATTTACGCCCCATGTTGAAGTCTACAGCATCGACGAAGCGTTTATGAATTTTGACGGAATGACTGTTCCTGATTTTTTTGATTATGGTGTACAGATGAAAATCCGCATTCAAAAATGGCTCAGCATTCCTGTTTCAATTGGTTTTGCCGAAACCAAAGCACTGTCGAAAGTCGCCAATAAAATCGCCCGAAAATTTCCCGAAAAAACAAAAGGTGTCTATGTCATCGATTCGGAAGAAAAACGCATCAAAGCATTAAAATGGACTAAGATTGAAGATGTATGGGGAATTGGTTATCGATTGACCAAGAAGATGAAACTACAGCGTATTTTAACAGCTTTCGATTTTATTCAGCCACACAACGAAGTATTCATAAAGAAAGAAATGGGCGTTGTTGGTCTTCGATTAAAAAACGAACTAGAAGGAAAATCAGTTTTAACCCTCGACAATCCGTTAGAAGACAAAAAGAGCATTGCCATCACCCGAAGTTTTAAAAAGAAACTTTCAAATTTAGACGATATTAAAGAACGCGTTTCTACTTTTGCTACTGTATGTTCCGAAAAATTGCGAAAACAAAATTCGTGCTGTCACAGCGTGATTGTACTTTTAGTAAAAGACCAGCATCAAAATCAAAACAAACGGTATTATTTCAGTGAGATGGAAACCTTACCTTTTGCCAGTAATTCGAGTTTGACCATTAGTGCTGTCGCGGTTCGGCTTTTGGAAAAACTCTATGAACCAGGCGAAGCATACTTGAAAACCGGTGTTATTGTAACGCAGATTATCGCTGAAAATCAAAAGCAATTCCACCTTTTTGAAGAGGAAAATCCGAAACATCAAAAACTGATGAAAGTGATTGACGACTTTCATAAAAAAACAGGCGAACGCAAAATACGTTTGGGAAATCAGGATTTACAACACACCTGGAAAATGAAACAAGATCATTTATCACCAAAATACACGACTGACATCAAAGAAATTTTAGAAGTAAAATGTTAAAAGACAAAATAACTTTCTTTTATCCCGATTTCGAAAACACCAACGAACTTCCTTTTGTTTCGAGTGGAATAAAAGCAGGATTTCCATCACCGGCTGCCGATTTCGACGAAAGTAAAATTAGCTTGGACAATGTTTTAGTCAAAAACAGGGAAGCTACTTTTTACGCAAAAGCATCGGGAACTTCGATGATTGGTGCCGGAATTGACGATGGCGATATTCTGGTCATCGACCGAAGTATCGAACCTCAAAACAACAAAATAGCGGTTTGTTTTATCGATGGGGAATTTACTGTAAAACGAATTAAAGTAGAAAAAGATGGTGTGTATTTAATGCCTGAAAACGCAGCTTTCCAACCGATAAAAGTTACCCAAGAAAACCAATTTATGGTTTGGGGAATGGTAACATATGTGATTAAAAGCCTTTAAAGGATTGAAAACATTCATTATCTTTAAAATGGGAAAATAGATAATTCGTAAAATACTAAGTGCTAGTTCTATAAGATTGAAGGGGGTGATTTACCTCATTATAAACATATTCCAATTTTTTTGATTTTATCAATGACGTAATATATTTTCTTCTAATGTAATTATCTCCCTTTTTTATAAGCGATGCTAACTCACTTAATTTAAATGGTTTTACAGCACATATTTCTAAAATTAATTCCAACATTTTATTTTCATCCCTTTCTCTTTCTTTCAGTTTTTCAATCTTACCTTGTAAAACAAAAGGAAGAGATTCTAATAATAATTTTCTATTGACTTTTAATGCTTCTGTACTCAATAAAAAATCAGAATGATTATAAACACTATCTTCTTCGACTTCTATATTTTTAACTTCATCACTTACGTCATTAACTCCTGCACTTACGTCATTAACTCCTGCACTTATCTCATTAACTCCTGCACTTACATTATTAACTCCTGTATTTAATGCGTTAATTTCATTAATTAATAATTCTCCAGCTGTATAATATGTTTCTCTACCCTTACCATAAACCTCTAAAAGATTGTGCTTTTTAAGTGTTCGCAAATCTTGGCTTGCTTTTAATGTGTCACAATCACTCATCTGTCGATATGTTTGATTATCTATAGCAAAAACTTCCCGCACAAAAATTAAAGCTTGCTTTTGATTATCATTAAGATTAAATTTGTCAAATCTTTTAAGCCACTCCAAGTCCTTCTTGTCAAGAAAATGATGTAATAATAATCGAGCGGTAAATTGATTGAATTCTCTATTTGACTCAAAAGTTGGTAATGCTAAATTTGCTTCGTGCATTAATCTCCGCATTGCTTTAATTCCTGAACCTTTTGTTTCAGCTAAATTAGTTTCATGAAAGGCAGCTGCAATAAACTGGTTTCTCGTTTCGCTTCCAGGCTCTCCTAATGCATCTTCATTTTTTAAGGAGAATCCTGGATTAATTATTTCAATACGGTTATCATACCTAATAATTTGAGTAGGTTTATTTTCTCTATATGATCTATGCATTATAGCATTGACTATTGCCTCACGTAAAGCCTGAATAGGAAGACCTGTAGATTGGGCTTGAAGATTACCCTCTTTAAGTAAAAATCCTTTCGGTAAATCTGAGTTTATTGAATCAATTATTCTAAAAACATTCAGAAATAGTGGCCCTCGCATATCAATTGTAGTAAAACGATTATCCGGATTCTTTACCCATTCATTCCCAGGAACACGGATATAATCAATCCTAAGCATCGGATATGTACTTCGTTGGGCTGCCTGTGTACCAAAAAGTAATAATCCAGCCAAATTGAGTTCAGTTGGATTTTTCCTATTTACACAACCTAACGATTTAAGCAAATCAGCATCATCATAATTTAATTCTTCTGCTGAAGGATTAACATTAGCTCGTAAATCTCTATATCTTTTAATTGCAACGGGATCGATATCATCAAAACTAGAATAAGGAACTGGGGTTGTATCATAAGATGTAACATTGTCTTGAAAAAAAACTCTCATATCATCATCAGTACAATGTAAATCAACAGAACCAATTCGTCTCATAGCTCCTTTTGGCAATCCAAGTTTTGTAAAATATACTGGCTTTTGCGACGATGCTATTTCACTTATAAAAATAACTAATACTGTCTTTCCATGTAGACTTTCTACCTTCATTTCTGGACGAACAGGTATGTTGAACAGAGTATTACATTGATTCGCAATATCTTGTTGGATTTTATCTGGATTTTCAATGCCGTGTATCTTATATCCTGGGAATAATGATTCCTCAATTCTTTTAACACCTAGTAATAAATATCCTCCTCTTAATTCAGGCTCATTTGCAAAAGCACAAATTGTTTCCAATATAGATTTACTTGCTTCTGAACCTAGTTTTGCCTCAATATTTGGACATTCATCAAGTTCGTTTAATAATTCAAATAATTTGGCTGCATTATATTCCATCTAATTATTTTTATGAATTCAATCCCAAATATATGGAATAATAACATAAATTTTGAGGCAAAAAAAACCCTTGATTTCTCAAAGGTTTTAAAGCACCCGGAGTCAACTTAAAAAAGTTTGATTCCACCTCCGTAAAATGAAAAAAGCCCTTCTTTTCAGAAGAGCTTTGTACCCGGAGCCGGAGTCGAACCGGCACGGTTTCCCACAGGTGTTTGAGACCAGCGCGTCTACCAATTCCGCCATCCGGGCAGTAATGAATGACTTTCCTTTTGTCTAATTTTTAGAAAAAATTAATTAAAGTTATCGCCATTCGGGCTTGACAGACAAAACCAACAACAGTTGGTTTATCGCGTAAAACGAACAACAAAAAGTGTTGCTTGTTTTTAAACACGGTGCAAATGTAAAAAATAATTCTGCATTCTTTAGAAAAATACTCTAAAATTTCCTTTCGTACTTGGATTTTATTCCTAAATTTGCACCTCGTTTCAACAAAGGGAAACTAACTAACTATATAACAACGAATTAAAATGTCACATTTAGAACCAGAAGCAAAAATATTTGCCTGTTCACAAAGTGTCTATCTAGCAGAACAAATAGCCGAGAAATATGGTGTTCCGCTAGGTAAAGTTACGTTCTCAAAATATAGTGATGGTGAGTTTCAACCTTCTTTTGAAGAATCAATAAGAGGATTACGCGTTTTTATTGTCTGCTCTACTTTTCCGAGTGCCGACACTTTAATGGAGCTTTTGTTAATGATTGACGCCGCTAAAAGAGCATCAGCCCGACACATTACGCCCGTAATTCCGTATTTTGGTTGGGCAAGACAAGACAGAAAAGACAAACCAAGAGTGCCAATTGGAGCAAAACTAGTAGCAAAACTATTAGAAACTGCCGGAGCAACACGAATTATGACGATGGATTTACACGCCGATCAAATTCAGGGTTTCTTCGAAAAACCAGTAGATCACTTGTTCGCATCGACAATCTTTTTGCCGTATTTAAAAAGCTTGAATTTAAGTAATTTAACTATCGCATCGCCCGATATGGGAGGTTCAAAAAGAGCGTATGCGTATTCTAAATTTTTAGAATCGGATGTGGTAATTTGTTACAAACAACGAAAAGTGGCCAACGTGATTGACACGATGGAACTTATCGGTGAAGTAAAGGGCAGAAACGTAGTGCTTGTGGATGACATGATTGATACAGGAGGAACATTGGCCAAAGCAGCCGATTTGATGATCGAAAAAGGAGCGTTAAGCGTCAGAGCAATTTGTACACACGCCATATTATCTGGAGAGGCGTATAACAAAATAGAAAATTCTAAGTTGTTAGAATTAATAGTTACCGATTCTATTCCGTTAAAGAGAGAATCAAAAAAAATAAGAGTGGTGAGTTGTGCACCGCTTTTTGCAGAAGTAATGAACATGGTTCAACACAATACGTCGATTAGTGGGAAGTTTCTAATGTAGTTTCACGTTTAAAGTTTCAAGTTGTTTACCAACTCGTTTAACTTGAAACCTGAAACTTGAAACCTGAAACATTTCAACAGAACAAAAAATTTCAAGGTTAGCACAAGATTGCGTTAGGGATTGCAGCGGTTATCCTTTTGTGACGACAGGAGCAAAAGATAAAAGCGAAAAGCCCGACCCGAAGGGAAACGCCAAAAAAAAATAAATGTCGAAGGTTAACGGAGTCAAATCCGACAACCAACAACCGACAACCGACAACTAATTTTTTATTATTAACTATATATTTTTACAATGAAATCGATTACAATTGAAGGATCAGAAAGAGAAAGCGTGGGCAAAGTTGCGACTAAAGCCTTACGTAATGCTGGAATGGTTCCTTGCGTTATTTACGGAGGAAGTCAACCAATACATTTTGCAGCAGATGAAAGAGCATTTAAAAACTTGGTTTACACTCCAAACGCCCACACAGTTGAGGTAGATTTGGCAGGTAAAAAATACAATGCTGTTTTACAAGACATCCAATTTCACCCAGTTTCAGACAGAATCAATCATATTGATTTTTTCCAATTGACTGATGATAAGGAAATTACTATGGAAGTTCCTGTTAAAATTACAGGTACATCGCCAGGTGTTTTATTAGGAGGTGTTTTAAATTTAAACCAACGTAGATTAAAAGTGAAAGCTTTACCTAAAAATCTACCTGATTTTATTGAAGCCAATATCTCTGAATTGAATATGGGAAATAAATTGTATGTAACAAAATTACCTACACCAAATTTCAAATTGATGCACCCAGACAACACGGTTGTGGCTCAAGTTAAGATTTCTCGTGCAGCTATGAAAGCAGCGCAAGAAGCAGCGAAAGCAGAAAAAGGTGGAAAAAAGAAATAATATTTCTTTCTACAATACATACAAAAAAGCACCAGAATTCTGGTGCTTTTTTATTTTAATAAGATAGGCAAAACCTCAATGATTTTTTCTAACGTTCTAAAGTTGGGATGTACTACTTGATGGCTTATTTTCTCGTGTTCCCAAGTGGTGTGAAACGGAATATGAACGGCGTAACCTCCAATTTCCAAAACAGGCAAAACATCCGATTTTAAAGAGTTGCCAATCATAAAAAATTCGGAAGCATCAATTTCCAAACGTTTTAATAATTTCTCATAATTGAGTTCTTGTTTGTCGGCCATGACTTCAATATGATGGAAATAATGTCCCAAACCCGAACGGTGCAATTTACTTTGTTGGTCTTTCAAGTCTCCCTTGGTGGCAACAATTAATTTGTATTTTCCGTGGAGTTGTGCTAACGTTTCTTCCACTCCATCTAATAATTCGATTGGTTTTTGAAGTAATTCTTTTCCGTATTCTATAATTTTCTGGATGATTTCTATAGATATCGTATTGTTGGAAATCCGCATCGCTGCTTCAATCATCGAAAGAATATAACCTTTAATACCATAACCGTACAAATCTAAATTGGCAATTTCTACACGAAATAATTCTTGCGACAGACCTTGATTTGATAAATAATCGGATAACAACGCACAGAATTTTTCTTCTGTTTCTTGAAAATACGGCTCATTAACGAATAAGGTATCGTCGGCATCGAAAGCGATTACTTTTAAATTCATTTGTTTTGTATTTAACCCTATCAGGGTTTGAAACCCTGATAGGGTTTTTAATTAATTTATAGTCGCTCCATTAACCACTCCATCGGCATCCGGATTTACAAAAACCAATTTCCCTTCGACGTTGTTGCTCATCAAAATCATGCCTTCACTTTCAACGCCACGCAAGGCTCTTGGTGCTAAATTGACTAAAACAGTAACGCGTTTGCCTATTACTTCTTCTGGAGAAAAATGTTCTGCAATTCCCGAAACAATCGTACGAACATCAATTCCGGTATCGACTTTCAACACCAACAGTTTATTGGCTTTTGGCATTTTCTCTGCTTCGATAATGGTTCCAACACGCAAATCCAATTTCGAAAAATCATCAAAAGTTGTCGTTGGTTTTTGAGGTTCAGTCATTGCGAGGAACGAAGCAATCTCATCTTTGTTCGCTTTTTTGGTCGTTTCTAATTTGTCTATTTGTTTTTGAATTTCGGCATCTTCGATTTGAGCGAAAAGGATTTCGGCTTCACCGATTTGGTGTCCCACATTTAGCAACTCTGAAGTTTCAGAAACACTACTCCATCCATTGTCATGCTGAGCTTGTCGAAGCATCTTTCCTAATTTGCTTGAGGTAAACGGTAAAAACGGTTCACATAAAACCTGCAAAGCAGTCGCAATTTGTAAAGCCACATACATTTGTGTTTGCACACGCTCCGGATTGGATTTTACCATTTTCCATGGTTCTTCATCCGCTAAATATTTATTCCCCAATCGTGCTACATTCATCAATTCGCCTTGCGCTTCTCTAAATCGATATCTTTCAATAGAACTTGAAATCACAGCAGGATACGCTTTTAACTCCGCCAACGTTTGCTCATCCACTTCCGAAAAGGCATGCGGCTGCGGAACAATTCCGTTGTAATATTTGTTCGTCAAAACAACTACACGATTGATGAAGTTTCCGAATATCGATGCTAGTTCATTGTTATTTCTCGCCTGAAAATCCTTCCAAGTAAAATCATTGTCTTTAGTTTCGGGAGCATTCGACGTCAATGCATAACGCAACGCATCTTGCTTATCCGGAAAATCCAATAAATATTCGTGCAGCCAAACTGCCCAGTTTTTGGAAGTCGATAGTTTATTTCCTTCCAAATTCAAAAATTCATTCGCCGGAACGTTATCTGGTAAAATAAAACTGCCTTCCGCTTTCAACATCGCCGGAAAAATAATACAGTGAAAAACGATATTGTCTTTACCTATAAAGTGAACTAATTTTGTATCTTCTTTTTTCCAATAATCTTCCCAATTTTTTCCTTCTCGTGCCGCCCATTCTTTTGTTGCCGAAATGTATCCAATCGGAGCATCAAACCAAACGTAGAGTTTCTTTCCTTCAGCTCCTTCTAACGGTACATCAATTCCCCAATCCAAATCTCTAGTTACAGCACGCGGTTTTAATCCGTCATCCAACCACGACTTTACTTGGCCCAAAACATTTACTTTCCAATCTTTCGCATGACCCACTAAAATCCATTCTTTTAAAAATTCTTGGTATCTGTCCAATGGTAAAAACCAATGTTTCGTCGATTTTAAAACGGGTGTATCTCCAGTAATGGTCGACTTCGGATTGATTAAATCAGTCGCATTTAACGTCGAGCCACATCGCTCACATTGATCGCCATACGCTTCCGGATTTTCACATTTCGGACACGTTCCTATTACAAATCGATCCGCCAAAAACTGATTGGCTTTGGCATCGTACAATTGCTCGGTCACTTCTTCAATAAAATCGCCGTTGTCGTATAATTTTTTAAAAAATTCGGAAGCCGTATCATGATGAATTTTAGAAGACGTTCGCGAGTAATTGTCGAATGAAATTCCAAAATCGATAAATGATTTTCTAATAATTCCGTCGTATTTATCAATCACTTCCTGCGGCGTAATGCCTTCTTTTTTCGCCTTCATCGAAATCGCCACGCCATGTTCATCGCTGCCACAAATAAACACGACATCTTTTCCCTGCAATCGCAAGTAACGCGCATAAATATCACTCGGCACATAAACGCCCGCCAAATGGCCAATATGAATCGGTCCGTTAGTGTAGGGCAAAGCAGCAGTAATGGTATATCTTTTTGGATTTTCTAACATTATAATTTTGGTGTCTAATCTGCAAAAATAAGAAATTAATATTTGTCATTGTGAGGAACGAACCAATCAGAAGCTATTTCCAGCTATTCGTTACAATCTTTTTGCCATTCCGCTGCGCTGCATTGATTTCCCTCCGCTGCGCTTCGGGCAATCCAAAAAGGATTTCCACTTCTATCTGGGCTAGGGTTGTTGATTTCGAATACACAATTTGTTTATATTTGCATTAAGCATTTTTAAAAGATGAATAAAAAGTCGCTATTCTATTATCTATTATCTCTCTTCTTTCTTTCCAATCTTCAAGCACAAAAAAAGATGATCACACCACCGTATTTAAAAAAAGGCGACACGATTGCTATTGTTGCCACTGCTCGTAAAAACATCGAAGACAATTTACAACCTGCTATTGGTTGGTTAAAAAATTGGGGCATCGAAGTCATAATTGGCACCACCATCGGTTTAGACAGAAACCAACTCGCAGGAACCGACGAAGAACGTGCAGCCGATTTTCAAACGCAACTCGACAATCCCAACATCAAAGCCATCTGGTGTGTTCGTGGCGGCTACGGAACAGTTCGTATAATTGATTTATTAGATTTTACTAAATTCAAGCAATCTCCAAAATGGATTGTTGGTTTTAGTGATGTGACCGTTTTGCACAGTCATTTGAATACGATGGGGTACCAATCCATTCATGGTATTATGCCAGTGAGTTCTAAAGCAACTGAAGAAGCGAAAGAAAGTTTGCGAAAAGCATTATTTGGAGAACATTTAGAATATACGCTTCCGTGTGAAAACATGAACCGTTTGGGAAAAGCCAAAGGTGAATTGGTGGGTGGCAATTTATCGATTTTGTATAGTTTGTTTGGCTCTGTTTCGGCAATAGATTGTACTGATAAAATTCTTTTTATAGAAGATTTAGATGAATATTTGTATCATATCGACCGCATGATGATGAACTTAAAACGCAACGGTTGCCTAGAAAGTTTAAAAGGAATTATCGTTGGTGGCATGACAAAAATGAATGACAACGAAATTCCGTGGGGGAAAGATGCATTAGAAATCATTGATGATGTAACCAAAAATTACAATATCCCAATTATATACAACCTCCCAGCTGGGCATTTGGCCGACAATCACGCGTTGATTTTTGGGAAACAAGTTACTATTGAAGTGAATGATTTGGAGAGTAAAGTAATTTTTGATTAGACTAACTTAGACTTCTTAGACCTTTTAGACTTCTTAGAAAGTTGGATTAAAGTCTAAGCAGTCTAACAATCTAAAAATCTAGGAAGTCTAAAAAATGGCATCACACAACGAACTAGGAAAAATCGGAGAAGAACTAGCTGTAGCTTATCTGCAACAAAACGGCTATGCCATTCTCGAAAGAAATTGGACATTTCAAAAAGCCGAAATTGATATCATTGCTCAAAAAGGAAATATTCTTGCAATAGTAGAAGTTAAAACACGTTCGTCTATTGATTTTGGATTACCACAAGATTTTGTAAAACCTAAAAAAATTCAATTGTTAGTCAAAGCTGTAAATGAATATGTAATTTCCAATGACTTGGATTTGCAAGTGCGGTTTGATATTATCGCCATCAGTAAAGAAGACAACGATTTCAACATCGAACATATCGAAGACGCTTTTTATTATTTTTAATTCATAAAAATTGTTCTAAGTATAATTTTGTTTTAATTTTAATTAACTTTACCAACAAAATAAAAAAATGATATGAAAAAAATAATTCTAATAGCACTATTGTTTAGTAGTTTAACTAATTTTTCTCAAAATAATATTGCTCAAAAAGTAAAAGAATTGCAAAGCAATAAAACCACTTTTAAATCTATTTCTGTACTTTCGACTTCGCAAAATGTAACTAATAACGATGTAACCAAAGTAGTTGATAATGCCACTTTAGCCACTTTAAAACTACAAAGCATTTCAGAAATAATTACTAATAAATATGAAAATATTGAATTAGAAATTCCATATCAAAATCAAATCATTTCTGTATTATTATATAAAGTTAATCCTTTTGCAGAAGGTTTTCATGTAGATACTGATAAAAACAAAAATGTTTCATATCAAAAAGGAATTTATTATCGTGGAATAATAAATGGTGATTTTAAATCAATTGCAACTTTTAATTTTTTTAATGACGAGTTTAACGGTGTTATTTCTAGTAATGAATTTGGAAATTTAGTTGTTGGAAAATTGGTTAAAAACGCCAATATTTCAGATTATATTATATATTCAGATGCCAATATGAAAATATTAAATCCATTTGAGTGCCATGTTAAAGAAGATTCCCAAGTAATTCCAACTAATTCTGAAACACATAGGGATATTCAAAGTCTTAGATGTGTTTCAATGTACTTTGAAATCGATTATAATTTATATCAAAATAATGGTAGTAATACAGTAACTACTACAAACTGGATAACTTCTGTTTTTAATAATGTTCAAGCACTTTATGCCAATGATGGTATTACTGTTTCATTAAGTACTGTCTATATATGGACTAATCAAGATCCTTATGAAGGAATTGGAACTTCATCATCAGCTTATTTAAATGCCTTTCATGCAACAAGGCCAATCTTTGAGGGTGATGTAGGTCAATTACTTGGGATTGATGCCGGTGGGCTTGGTGGCGTTGCAAGAGCAATAAATGGTCTGTGTACACAAAACAATTATAGTTATTCTGATGTTAATTTTACTTATTCAACAGTGCCAATTTATTCATGGACAATAAATGTTATTACACATGAATTTGGACATTTATTAGGATCAAGACATACTCATGGTTGTTATTGGAATGGTAATAATACAGCTATTGATGGATGTGGTCAACAAGCTGGATATACCGAAGGAAGTTGCCCTATTGGCCCAATTCCAACAAACATTGAAAAAGGAACAATAATGAGTTACTGCCACTTATTAAGTGGAGTTGGAATTAATTTAAGTAATGGTTTTGGAACCCAGCCTGCTCAGGCAATTCTTAGTGCTGTAAATAATGGCACTTGTTTAAGTACAAACTGTGTAGCTATTTGTAGTAATACAATATCACTAATCAATACAACGAATATTACTCCGACTTCCGTAGCAATAACTTGGACTGATAATAATACATCACAATCAAATTGGCAGATTGCTGTAACTCCTTTTGCATCAACAAACATAGTATGGAATCTCGTTTCAACTAATAATTATTCTGTTGCTGGATTAACCGCCAATAGCTTTTATAAAATAAGAGTGAGACCTTATTGTGGTCCAGATGTTACACCTATTACAAGAGAGTTGGTCTTTGTCACTTCTGTAACTGATTTTTGTGCAAATACGCCATTTACCGACACTGGTGGTTCAACAGGAGCATATACTAATAATGAATATTGGATTAGAACAATGATTCCTTCTAATCCTGGACTAAAAATAAAAGTAACTTTTACTAATTTTAGTCTTGAAAATAATCGTGATTACTTATATATTTATAGTGGTCCCGATGATACTTATGGAGATTTAACCTTTGGTGGATTAACAGGAACAGCGAGCCCTGGTCCTTTTACTTCTTTAAATTTTGAAGGTTCTTTAACGTTTAAATTCTATTCTGATCAAAGTGTAGTTTCTTCAGGATGGAATGCCACTATTAGTTGTACCGGAACGTTAGGAGAGCAGAGTAATGATTATATTGATTTTTCTTATTTCCCAAATCCAACTACTGGCAATGTTAGTATTTCTTCTAAATCTGAAATTAATGAAGTGGAAATATATAGTGTAACAGGCCAGATACTGTATAAAAAATCGATTAATAATAAGAATACCACTGTGGATATTTCTTCGTTTGCTATAGGAACCTATTTCTTTAAATTAAAATTTGATGGTGATAAAGAAGCCAATTTTAAAGTCTTAAAAAAATAAACCGTTATAGTATATAAAAATAAACCGAACTTCTATTTAGTAGTTCGGTTTTTCTATTTAAAATTAAAATATGCAGAAACTACTTTTACTTCACGGCGCATTAGGAAGTGCTGCAAATTTTAACATTGTAACACCCCATTTACTGAATGAGTTTGAAGTTCATGTGTTTACTTTTGAAGGTCATGGCGAAAAAGAAATTCCAAAAAGTGATTTCACCATTGCGCGTTTTGCAAACGAAGTACTTTCTTATTTAAACCAAAACAACATCGATAAAATTTCGATTTTTGGTTACAGCATGGGCGGTTATATAGGGTTGTACTTAGCAAAACATTTTCCAGAAAAAATTGAAAAACTTTACACATTAGCAACCAAACTAAACTGGACAATTGATGGGGCCATAAAAGAAACAACAATGTTAAATCCGACAATAATCAAAGAAAAAGTGCCTAAATACGCTTTGGCTTTAGAACAACTTCATGGAACTAATTGGGAAATTTTGATGCAAAAAACAGCACAGCTGATGCTCGATTTAGGGAAAAATCCTTCTTTAAAAACTGCTGGTTTTGAACAAATAACAACTCCTATTTTACTTTCTGTTGGCGATAAAGATGCGATGGTAAGCATGGAAGAAACTATGAATGCTTATAGAAAATTACCTAACGCACAATTGTATGTCATGCCAAATACTATACATCCTATTGAAAAAGTTAACGTTGAAGAACTAGCACATCAAATCAAAAGATTTGTACTTTCTTAAATTTGATTAATCAGCTCCAACGCCTTATTAATACTCTTCACGTTTTCAAAAGTCAACAACAATCGCAAGCCGTTTTTGGTTTCCTTTTCTTTCATTTTGCACAAATTGCTATTCCTTTGTACAAATTGCACCATTTTCAAAAAGCGGTTCGATTGGTAAAAATCACTTTGTTGATCGCCAACAAAATACCCAATCATTTTGCCTTGTTTCAAGATTAATTTTTCGATTCCAATTTGCGTGGCTTTCCATTTTATGCGGATGCTGTTGAGCAACGAAGTCGCTTCTTTTGGCAAAGCACCAAAACGGTCAATGAGTTTTTGTTCGTATTGAAGTAATTGCTCTTCGTTTTTGATGTTGCTTAATTCGTTGTATAAATTCAGTCGTTCCGAAATATTATTGATGTATTCATCTGGAAACAGCAATTCAAAATCAGTATCAATTTGTAAATCTTTTACGTATTCTTTGGTTTCAATATCATTTTCCTCTTGGTACAATTCTTTGAATTCATTTTCTTTCAACTCATCAATGGCTTCATTCATGATTTTTTGATACGTGTCAAATCCGATTTCGTTGATAAATCCGCTTTGCTCTCCTCCTAATAAATCACCTGCACCACGAATTTCCAAATCCTTCATGGCGATGTTAAATCCGCTTCCCAATTCGCTAAATTGCTCCAACGCATTTATTCGTTTTTGTGATTCCGATGACATCGACGAAAACGGTGGCGTAATGAAATAACAAAATGCTTTCTTGTTACTTCTTCCTACTCGTCCACGCATTTGATGCAAATCGGACAAGCCGAAATTATTCGCATTATTGATAAAAATCGTATTCGCATTCGGAACGTCCAAGCCACTTTCGATAATCGTTGTCGCAACCAAAACATCAAATTCGCCATTCATAAAAGCCAACATTAATTCCTCTAATTTTTTGCCTTCCATTTGACCGTGACCAATTCCGACACGTGCATCGGGAACCAAACGCTGAATCATTCCGGCTATTTCTTTAATATTTTCAATTCGGTTGTTGATGAAAAACACTTGTCCGTTTCGCTGAATTTCATACGAAATCGCATCGCGAATCAACTCTTCATTAAAACGAATGACTTGCGTTTTTATCGGATAACGATTCGGTGGCGGCGTTGTTATTACCGACAAATCTCGCGCTGCCATTAGTGAAAACTGCAACGTTCTCGGAATAGGAGTCGCCGTTAATGTTAATGTATCTATGTTTTCCGCTATGGTTTTGAGTTTGTCTTTTACATTCACGCCGAATTTTTGTTCTTCATCAACAATCAATAAACCCAGATTTTTAAATACAACATCTTTGCTCACCAATTGATGTGTACCAATGATAATATCGACTTTTCCGGCAACCAAATCTTTTAAGGTTTCACTTTTCTGCTTGGCAGTTCTAAATCGATTTAAGTAGTTTATAGTGACAGACATGTCTTTCAAACGTTCGGTAAATGTTCTGTAATGTTGGTATGCCAAAATGGTGGTTGGCACTAAAATAGCAACTTGCTTACCGTTATCGACCGCTTTAAAAGCAGCACGAATCGCGACTTCGGTTTTCCCAAATCCGACATCGCCACAAACCAATCGATCCATAGGACGGTCGCTTTCCATATCCGATTTTACATCGCGAGTCGCTGTAATTTGATCGGGCGTGTCTTCGTAAATAAACGAACTTTCCAATTCGGCTTGCAAATAACTATCGGGAGCATATCGAAATCCTTTTTCCAAACGGCGCTTGGCGTACAACTGAATTAAATTAAACGCGATGTGTTTAACGCGCGCTTTGGTTTTTTGCTTTAAGGCTTTCCACGCACCCGAACCTAATTTGTAAATTTTTGGAGGAACGCCGTCTTTACCTGTATATTTCGAAATTTTGTGAAGCGAGTGAATGCTCACATACACAATGTCGTTATCCGCGTAAGCGATTTTAATTGCTTCTTGCGTTTTACCTTCGACTTGTATTTTTTGCAAACCACCAAATTTTCCTATTCCGTGATCGATGTGCGTTACATAATCGCCAACAGCCAAGGTCGTCAACTCTTTTAAAGTGAGTGTTTGCTTTTTAGAATAGCCATTTTTGATGCTGAATTTATGATAACGCTCAAAAATCTGATGATCGGTGTAACACGCAATTTGATTTTCTTCATCGACAAATCCTTGATAAATCGGAAAGACAATCGTTTTGTATTGATTCCGAATGTCTTCGCTATTCTCTTCATCGATAGATTCAAAAATATCTTGAAAACGATTTGCTTGACTTTCACTCGAACAGAATAAATAATTCTTAATTCCGTTGAAGTGATTTTCACCAAGATTGTTCAACAATAAATCAAATTGTTTGTTGAATGACGGTTGCGGATGCGTATGAAATTCGATGGTTTTATCGATAGAAAAAGTCGTTGTCGTTCCGATTTCAACAATAGAAAAATCGAGTGCTTTTTTTAGAAACGATTTCGAATTAATAAACAATTCGTCGGGAGTTCCGTGATTCACTTCTTTCGGAAGTTTGTTGAAAGCGTCGTTGGCTTTTTCGAAAAGTTTATCCAATTGCGATAAAAGGATTTCTGTATTTTGAAGGTATAAAACCGTTTTGTCATTGATATATTGCAAAAAACTTTCCCGTGATTCATTCGAAAATTTATTATCAACATTGGGAATGATATTGATTTTCTTTTGGGTTTCAATAGACAATTGCGTTGCCACATCAAAACTACGAATGCTGTCCACTTCATTGCCAAAAAACTCAATGCGGTACGGATTGTCATTCGAAAATGAAAAAACATCTACGATCCCACCACGCACTGAAAATTCTCCTGGTTCCGACACAAAATCGACACGTTTAAAGTGGTATTCAAACAACACTTCGTTGATAAAATCGATTGAAATCTGATCGCCAATCGAAACTTTCAAGGTGTTTTTTTCGAGTTCTTTTCGAGTGACTACTTTTTCAAAAATCGCTTCCGGATACGAAACAATAATCGATGATTTTTTACGCGAATTAATTCGGTTCAACACTTCTGCACGAAGCAACACATTGGCGTTGTCAGTTTCATCTATTTGGTAGGGTCTTCTGTAGGAACTTGGATAAAACAAGACGTCTTGATCGTTAATCAAATGCTCTAAATCATTCAGAAAATACGCCGCTTCTTCTTTGTCTTGAAACAAGATTAAGAAAGGCAATTCGGTTTTTTCAAAGACAGTTTTGATGACAATAGACAATGACGATCCTACCAAACCTTTGATAGAAAGTTTAGCATTTTGTTTCTGAAGTGCATCGGCTATATAATTTACTTTTGCCGATTTATCATAAACAGAAAGAATTGTCGATTTACTCAACTTTTGGTGTATTTATATCGCTTCTAGTGTTGGGAATGGCTCGAGAGGTGTCTTTCATTCGGATAATATCCGATTCGTATTCTTCCATCGGAATCAAACTTTTACTTATTATTTCATTCATTTGCATTTGCAAAGACGTTATTTCTATGTTGATATCTGTTAAAATGTCGATCACTTTTTTATCTGGAATTTGATTCAAATGAATAAATAAATCCAACGATTTTATTTTTGTAGTGAGTACCGAAATGCGACTTCTTATTTGTGGTAAATTGTATTTTGACGGAATATTAGTATTTAAATAGGTTACTTTTTTAGATAGCGTACTGGCTTTTTTCTGAAAAGCGCCAATGGTACTTTTAGGTTTTAGATTGATTTCATTTACAAATGATTGCCATTCACTCCAACTGTTGGCAATAACTTGCGCTCCCGATTGCATTGCTGGTATATTGAAATTCCATGCGCTATTGATATTGTTGAAAATAACTTCTCTTTTTTTGGCTTCTTTTTGTTGTTCGATAATGCGTTCTTGATTGTCGTTTTGACACGACAATACTAGAAAAGAAAACAGGAATAAGTTGATAACTTTCAATTTCATTTATGATTTTGCTTTGGATTACAAAAGTAGTAAGTTTTGTAGTAGAATTATGTGAAAGGTTTTATAAAAGTTGGATTTATA
>JAYVFV010000224.1:0-8258 GCA_043772885.1 Flavobacteriales bacterium | reverse complement strand
TGCGAATGGCACTGGCAATTCCGTCGGCAGCCAAAATAATATCAGCATCTTTGAATTGCGATAGGTCTTCTACATTTTGTTCAAAGTGCAGATTCACGCCTTCCTCTACACATCGTTGTTGCAATAATTGCAATAATGTTTTTCGAGAACAGCCACAAAATCCGTTACCAGCAATACTCACTTCTTCGCCATCACGAGCAATAATGATATCGTCCCAATAGGCGAATTTACTGCGAATGAGTTCATACGATTGCATATCTCGTTTCAAAAACTCCCCTAATGTTTCATCTGAAAACACGACTCCAAATCCGAAACTATCATCGGGTTTGTTGCGTTCGTAGACATCAATCTGGCAATGCGGCATCGCTTTTTTGGTTAATATAGAGAAGTAAAGTCCACCAGGACCACCACCAATTACTGCTATTTTCATATTATCATTGCGAGGAACGAAGCAATCTAATCCTCTTTTTAATTATTTTTTCATAAAGTCGAATGCACCTTTCCTTAAATTGATGTTGTATTCGAGATATGCTTTTAAACAAGCTAGGAAATTTGACCATCCGAATGAATTTCCGGAAAGCCATTTTAGTCCCGCTTCGTCATTGTTCCTGCTTTTTTCAGAAATGGAAACTAGTGTGGAATTGTTTTGGCTGTCCGTAAGTTTCATTTCAACAAAGAGCTCGATATCATCCATCAACCAATAGTAGGAAATGTAGTTGTTCGGTTCTATTTTGCCAATTCGCACAGGGCAATCGAAATCAAATTCAGGGAAATTCCAAATCAAATTTTTTCCTTCTTCCATCATTCCTGTACTTTTAGAAATGAAATAATTCGACATTTTATCTGGATTCACAATAGCATCAAACACCTCATTAATAGGTTTCTGAATTTGCATCGCAACATGAATTTCTAATTGGTCTGTTTTCATTGCTGTTTGTTCTATTTAACCCTTTCAGGGTTCAAAACCCTGAAAGGGTTAACTTAAAATTATTCGATTATTAAATTATTAATTTCTCCTAAATTATGTTTCTGATTGTGAAAATAAATAAAGTTATCCAAATCAGAATATATTTCAATAACTTCTTTTCGTTTTAATTGTGTGGGTTTTGACGATACAATAGTTTCATAAGAAGACCATGGATAATCATTTATTTTGTCTGTAAAACCAAGATGAACTGGATTGTTATGAACATAAAATATAAGCTTTTGAAAATAGTTTTCTGAAGTAACTAATTTACGCTCAAAAGGTTTCTCGAACAAACTTCCAGAGCGTTTAAATTTTTTATTAATAGCTTGTGTATAGGAATTGAACAAATGAGAAAACTGCTTGGAAGCTGAAATTTGTTTTGGAATTTCAACCGTTGAATACTCTAATTTGTTATTATCAATTTCGTCATCTGTTTTTAAATAAACTAAAATATGGAAGTGATTTTTTAATAAACACCATGCGTAAGTATCAGCAATAGGATTGATGTATTTACTATATAAATTTAAAAAATAATAATAACTATCGTTATCATAAAACACATCAATGCCATTATTACCACGATTATAAATGTGATAATAGTTGCCTGCTATTAATGGTTGTTTTATTTCTGACATTTTTAATTAACCTTTCAGGGTTTTGATCCCTGAAAGGGTTTTTAAACAAATTAATTTCTTTTAATGGAGAAAATTTCTCCCATCTTACTGTAATATGAACCTGCTAAACGTGCTATCGGTTTATAGGTGTTTAAGTTTATTTTGAAATCATCGAGCAATACCTTTTCGGCTATATGAAACATGACAATTCGACCAATTAAAATAGTGGAGCCACCAAATTTATTGCCTTCTAAAGTGTAATGATGCACCAACTCACATTCCATTGTTATTGGACTTTCTTTTACACGTGGCGGTTTTACTTTTAGAGACGGAATCGGAGTAAGGTTGGCTAAATCGAATTCACTTTCATGAGTCGGAATTCCTTGCGCGGTGCTATTCATTTGTTCGGTCAATTCTTCGGTAACCATATTCACAACAAATTGTTTTGTTGCTAACACGTTATTTAAAGTGTCTTTATTGGAGTTTTGTCCGCGACCAGCAGCAAACATTACATGCGGCGGATCATCACCAACGGCATTGAAATAGGAAAACGGAGCTAAATTGGGAATTCCATCTTCACTAATGCTCGAAATCCAGCCAATGGGTCTCGGAATTATAATACCTGTGAGTAATTTATAAATTGATTTTTGTTCAAGGTCAAGTGGATCAAATTGCATTTTGTACTTGTATTTGTTTGCAGACAAATTAACAAAAAAAAGTGTAAATAGAATAGTTTAATTCTACAATATTTAAGTGTCAGTTAAGCATTAATTAATTTTTTTAGCAAAGCAATCTGTCCCAAGTGATAATGTGTATGCTCAATAATGCCGTGGATATTTCGGTAGTAATTTCCGTATTTTTCGTCTGCTAGGTTTTCTAAAAGTTGGGTTTCCGGTAGTTCTTCGATGAGTTGGGCAAGTTGCTCAGCATTGGAAAATATAGTGTTCACTAAGCTTTGCCAGTCTTCTTCAGCCGTGATAGGAAGAAGGTCAAAACTATATTTGTCATGTGCATCCAATGGTTCGCCATGAAATACTTTCAGTACAGCATTTACATAATAATCGATATGAAACACCAGTACGGCAATGGTATTAAAAGAATGGACTTTTGTTGTTGCCTGCTCCCAGGTTATGCCTGTCAAATGATGGGTAAGGTTGGAACCTGTCCAGTTACCACCGAAATACACTTCCCTAAATTGTTTTGCTATTTGTTTTGGTAAACTCATGGTTTGGATTTTTAGATTGTTAGACTACTTAGATTTTCAGATTTTAGCTATTTTGGTAATCCAAGAAGTCTAAGAAGTCTTTATTTTAATGTTAATATCAGAATCCCGCTAATTATCAGTAATCCACCCACCGCTATTTTCCAGGTGAGTTGTTCGTTTAGGAAAATGAACGACAATGCCAAAGTGATGACAATACTTCCTTTGTCGATTAATGAAATTTCGGAAACGTTTCCCAATTTCATCGCCCGGTAATAAAACACCCACGAGATGGTGGTGGTGAGACCGGAGATTCCGAGTAATACAATATCTTTTTTGGTAAGGTTGGCGAAGTCTTTCGCATTGTTGAATAGTACAATATTAAGCCAGATCAAAAAGAAAACAAACGAAGTTCGCACCGCCAAAGCAGTATCGGAAGCTACATTTTTCAAACCTGCTTTTGCTACCACCGACGTCAATCCGGCAAACAGCATCGAGATAAGTGCGAAAAGTTGGTATTGTTTCATAGGGTTTAATTTTAGTAGCACTGCTATCAAAAATAGTTCTTTTTTTAAAGTCACGATAATTTTATTCGTTTTTATCTAAAAACATTTTTTAACTATATTTGGCCTACTAAATACTACAATATGAAAAGAGTACTTTTTTTGACAGCCGTTTTATTTTTGTGTTTTTCCTGTAAAAATGAGGTAAAGGACACTAAAATCAGCAACCAACAATTTGATTCCTATAAAAATAATTTTATAGAGGCACTCTGGAAGATGAATCCCGATTGGGCTGCCAGTCAAGGTTTTCACAAATACGATTCGCTGCTGATGGTGCCAACAAATGATTATAGAAAGGAACAATTGCAATTTGTAAATAGTCAATTGGATTCTCTTAAAAATTATACTGTTGATGAACTGTCGAGTAATAATACCACCGATTATTACATGATTAAAAATTATTTGGACGGAACTATTTTTTCCATAAATGAACTAAAATCGTTTGAGTGGGATCCCTCCATGTACAATGTTTGCGGAAACTTTGCCGAAATTTTAAATGGCAATTACGATTCGTTGGATACGCGTTTGCGCAACTTCAATTTAAAGATGGATAGCATTCCGGCGTATTATACCGCAGCGAAAGCGAATATCAAAAATCCAACTGTCGAACATACGCAATTGGCAATCGATCAAAACAGTGGCGGTTCATCGGTTTTTACCACCGATTTAGTAGCGGCTGTAGCCAAAAGTAAATTATCGTCAGAAGAAAAAGATGCTATTCTAGCGAAATCAAAAACTGCGGTAACTGCCATCAATGATTATGTTTTGTGGTTGCAAAAATTAGATAATAAAACGCCGCGTTCCTTTAGACTCGGCAAAGCGTTGTTTGATAAAAAGTTTGAATTTGATATCCAATCCAGTTATAGCCCCGATGAAATCTATCAGAAAGCCGTAGATCACAAAGCCGATTTGCACAAAAAAATGTTCGAATTGGCCGATAAATTATGGCCGAAATACTGCGGACAGGATCCAAAACCAACTGATAAATTGAAATTAATCAAACAGGTAATTGATAAAATATCCTTAAAACACACGACTCCAGACCAATTCCAATCGGAAATCGAAAAGCAGATTCCGGAGTTGACGGGGTATGTTAAAGCCAAAAACCTATTGTATATAGATCCTTCCAAACCGCTCGTGGTCCGCAAAGAACCCGATTATATGGCGGGTGTTGCCGGCGCTTCGATTTCTTCTCCCGGTCCGTACGACAAAAATGCGAATACCTATTACAATGTCGGAAGTCTATCGGGTTGGGATGCCGAACGTTCGGAAAGTTACCTGCGCGAATACAACGATTACATTCTTCAAATATTGAACATTCACGAAGCGGTGCCCGGACATTATACGCAGTTGGTGTACAGCAACCAGTCGCCAAGCATTATCAAATCTATTTTTGGAAATGGTGCGATGGTCGAAGGTTGGGCGGTGTATACCGAACGCATGATGCTCGAAAGCGGCTATAAAAATTCGGATGAAATGTGGTTGATGTATTACAAATGGAATTTGCGTTCGACCTGTAATACCATACTCGACATCAGCATCCATACCAAAAACATGAGCAAAGAAGGTGTTATCAATTTATTGGTCAATGAAGCGTTTCAGCAGCAAGCCGAAGCCGATGGTAAATGGAAACGCGCCACCTTATCACAAGTGCAATTGTGTTCGTATTTCACGGGTTACACTGAGATTTATGATTTTAGGGAACAGTTAAAAAAGGAGCAAGGTGCAGCATTTAAACTCAAAGATTTTCATGAGAAGTTTTTAAGTTATGGTAGTGCGCCGGTGAAATATATTAAGGAGTTGATGTTGAAGGAATAGCACTTTAAGTTAATTGTCTATCGAAAACTTTAAACCAACCACTAATATTAACTTCGTTCAGTTCGGGCAAAGCCCTCGAGGCGATTTTTTGAATTACACATTAGGTACACTACGTCTTTCCCGCGCAGGCGGGAATCTATTTTTCAGAGTATGGATTCCCGCCTGCGCGGGAAAGACGCAATGCTTATCGGGATTGATGTTGAAGAAATAGGCAGTATTAATTTTGTTTTATAAGCTTAGAAACTCCAATTTTTTCGTTAGTAGCCGTATAAAATGTAATGTAATACAACCCATTTTGAAGGTCTTGTAAAGTATAAACACCCGATTGATTTTTAGTAATGGTGGCTATAATTTGCCCTAAACTATTCGTAATGGTTATTGTATCAAAATCGACATCATTTGAAATAGTAATCGTCCCTTTTGTAGGATTTGGATAGACTGAAATAGTTTGTGTATTTAAAGTACTTGTAGCTAATAAACTTAAATCAAAATCTCTTGTATACACATTTTCCACTATAGTAAAACCACTTGGGGCTGAACTGTAGTTTATGACATTAGTAGAAGTAATTATATGGGTGATGTTTGAAGGTAGCGCATTGTTATATACGACAGTATTAAATCTATTACAACCCGCTTGAGGCCAAACACCTCTTATGTCATAATACGCTTTAACATATAAAATAGTGCCAACAATTGTAAACGTTGCCTCTGTAAAAGGAGAACAAGTACCAGCATAACCCACACTAAAAGAAGTATGAAATGTGAAATGGTGTTCGGTGCTACTGATTACTTGATAATTAAAGTCGGTACCCAAAACGATACTGGTAACATTTTGTGCTTTTATTGCATTTCCTAATAAGAAAAAACAAAGTAATATTATTATTTTTTTCATTACTATAATTTTTTGAAAAGTAGTATGTTTGCAAAACAAAGCTAATTAATTTATTGTTTAATTAAAGTTTTTGTGTCAACTATTCAGATGGCAAGGATTTACAATCCGTGACAATAGTATTAAGTTATATGGTAAGCACGGATTGTAAATCCGCGCTATCTGTGACAAAATGAGTAATAGTTAGTAGCCGCAGTTAGCTGAAGTTTTTATGGAATTCGTAATATTAAATTTACTTTTTTATATTCCAATAGCGTATGTTCAACTATTTGTCCATCGTGTGTAACAGCTTTTGCACTCTCAACAATGCAATTTTCATTGATGTCAAATTTTTGTATAAATCCAAAAAGATGAATGCAACTTAATCTAAAGGCATGAAATAAATTTGAATCGTTAGGTTTTAAATTTAAATCGAAATAAACTATGGATTTTTTCTTTTTCGAATTTTTATAAACATTCAATTTGACTTTTTTTAAATCGGTACTTTCTTCAACGGTTTCAAAATCGTATACATATTTTGAATAAAGTTTTTCATCAGTTTCTATATTATAGCTGTTTTGATATATGAAATTTGTAGTGATTTCATTTTTTGATTTTACCTCATTAATTTTGAAATAATGAATTTTACCATTTTTATAATCAAAAACTTTTGCTTCAGAGTAGTCAGTATAATTTGATATTCTTAAAGAGTATGAGCTTATCTTTGAATTTGTGTAATTTGATGTTTTGGTCTCAAGCTGTTTAAATTTTGTAGAATACAATGTCATAGTGTCAAATTCATAGTCTTGAGCTTTTACATATAAAGACGTAATAAAAAATAATGTGATAAATATTTTTCTCATTTGTTGCGTTAAGTTAACGAGCAATATTTGCTCACCGCTGTTGTGCGAAGTGATTAATTCTTTTTCAATTTTATTTCGCCGCCTTTTATATCATTGGGAATAAATGTATTTTTAAAAATTGAATGTTTATTACTGTGCATATCAATTATTAATTTATAAATTGTAATCGGTTTATTTAGAATTTTATCATTTATAAAAAAAGAATTCCCACTTAATGGAAAAACTGCTTCTTCAGTTTTAATTACATAGTAATATTTAAAATTACCAGAATATTGAGTTTGCATTATTTGAAAATCCGTAAAATACTCAACTTCATTTTTTGTTTCGACTCCTATGCCATAGCTGAAATCTACCGTTTTATCCTTAAGAATATAGTTTACAATTAGATTTTTGTATTCTGTATTAATAGCAAGAATTGAAATATATTTCACAACAGTTTGACCTGGAACTATTCGAAGATTGTCTGGTAAATTCATTCGGTAAATAAATTTTAATCTTTCTTCACCTTTTAAGTTGTCTTCAAAATATTGATTTTTGAACGGATATAATAATTCATTATTATTTAAAATTTGAAAATTCTTTGAATCAATTTGCTCAATTGAAGTGCCAGAATTTTTAAATGTTAATTTAAATAAGCTTAGATATTTATTATTGTTATTATAAGGATTCAGAGCTTTATATCTCTCGTTGCCTCTAAAATAAATTAACTCGGATCCATTATATCCGTATGATTTTCCTAAAAGATAACTATTAAATATTTTTTCTTTGAAATTAATAATTATTGGGTTTGGTATACTTTCTTCGGAACTGACTTTGTCTAGAAAGGTATTAATCGATGATGCAACTTTTAATTTTTTACTATTTTCTGGATTTAAAGATGTTTTTATTTCTTCTTGATAAATGTAAGACTGAATTAATGTGTTCTCATAATTCCCATCTAATTGGAAAGCTTCAAATATTTCATTATTCAATTTTTTAGCGTCAATAGGCTCAATTGTAAGACTAAGATTTGAGTTAATTTTTTTTGAAAGCTCCGTTGGTTGAAAGGTTACATTAGAATAATTCAATTCAACTGTTTTTTTTAAACGTTTGCTAGCACAAGCTGTGAGAAGCAAAAGACAAAGTATTGTAATTGTATGTTTCATTTTTAAGAGTTTTTTAAAATCATTTCGCATAACTATTAAATAGTAAGCATTATTCACACCATCAAACCTACAAAAAATCTCAATTTAACAGTAAAAATCGCTATAAAATTTCAAATATAACTGTCTTTATACCAGTTCACAAGCTTAAAAACAGCTGTTTTTTGCCAATAAAAGGCAAAATTTGCTTCAACCAACAGTTACCATACATATAAAAGGAAG
>JAYVFV010000223.1:0-2924 GCA_043772885.1 Flavobacteriales bacterium | reverse complement strand
GTCAGTAAAAAAGTAAAGACAAATAGTAAACCGGTATAGATGTAAACTTTCGTGGTATTGTTCATTTTATTGTTTAATTTAAAATCCCAAATCGCGTTCTATTTCTTCCATTTCGATAATGTCATGTGCTTCTAAAAGTGATGGAACTACAATTATTTTTGTTGGAACATCATTAAAATCAATGTTTTCTGCAACGATGACAAATGATTTTTTTCCTTTTTTATGCAGTTTGGATAAATCTAAAAAAGACTTTATATCTTTTATAGTAACGTTTTTATCATGAGTGACATCCAAAATTAAATTCTGATTTTTAAAACTGTTGTGTTCATGCGTAACTTTTTCAAGAAAATTAGTAATACTTCCTTGTGTGTCTTTTAGTATAGTGGTATGTCCTCTTTGTTCTACTTTCACGTCATTGCGAGTTTACGAAGCAATCTATTAATTTATATCGTTGAGTTATTGTTTTATTTTGGATGCTAATAAATAAATCACTGCCATTCGAATCGCCACGCCGTTTTCTACTTGATCTAAAATGACCGATTGTTGCGAATCGGCTACATCGGAAGTAATTTCCACTCCACGATTAATCGGACCTGGATGCATTATAACAATTTCTTTATTTAAAGAATCTAATAACGCTTTATCAACTCCATATTGTTGAGCGTATTCTCGTGTTGATGGAAAATAATTCACGTCCATGCGTTCGTTTTGTACACGCAACATATTGGCAGCATCACACCATTCTAATGCTTTTCGAAGATTGGATTCAACTGTCACTCCGAGCGATTCAATGTGTTTTGGAAGTAACGTTTTTGGTCCGCATACTTTGACTTCTGCTCCTTGCATTTGCAAAGCGAAGATGTTAGAAAGTGCTACTCTTGAGTGTAAAATATCGCCGACAATCACTACTTTTTTTCCGGCTACTTCTCCCAATCGTTCTCTAATAGAATAACTATCTAATAACGCTTGTGTTGGATGTTCATGAGCTCCGTCTCCAGCGTTAACAATACTTGCGTTTACATTTTGTGAAAGAAAAAATGCGGCTCCTGGATTGGCGTGTCGCATTACCACCATATCCACTTTCATCGAAAGAATATTGTTAACCGTATCTATAAGTGTTTCTCCTTTTTTGACGGACGATTGTGCTGCCGAAAAAGAAATTACATCGGCAGAAAGTCGTTTTTGCGCCAATTCGAAAGACAATTTGGTACGCGTGCTGTTTTCAAAAAAGATATTAGCAATAGTAATATCGCGCAAAGAAGGTACTTTTTTTATCGGTCGATTGATGACTTCCTTGAAATGATCTGCCGTTTCAAATATCAAATCGATGTCGTCTTTAACAAGGTATTTTATTCCTAATAAATGGTTTACACTTAATTCTGCCATTTTTTGTTATGTTGTATAGTTTATATCGTACTCGTCTATCTTACATTAAATATACTGCGTCTTCACCTTCATTTTCTTTCCAGCAAACTTTGACTTTCTCGTCGTTTATGGCGTCGACTTGTCTTCCTCTGTAATCGGGTTGGATGGGCAAATGACGACTAAATCGTCTGTCAATTAAAGTTAAAAGCTCTACTTCTGATGGTCGTCCAAACGATTGAATAGCAGTTAATGCTGCATTAATACTTCTACCAGTATATAATACATCATCAATAAAAATCACCTTTTTTTCTTCGACAAGAAAATCGATTTGCGTTTTATTCGCTTCCAATTGTTTCTCACCTCTTCTAAAATCATCTCTAAAAAAAGTAATATCCAAAAACCCAAGTTGTATTTCTTTTACTTGATATTCGCTTTCTAAAATATGTTTGATGCGTTGGGCAAGAAATTTACCACGTGGTTGCAAACCAATGAGAACGGTATTGGAAAAATCAAGGTGTTTTTCGATTAACTGACAGGCCAAACGATGTAGAATAATGTTGACTTCTTTTGCATTGAGTAGTACTTTTTGACTCATAATGAAGTGTTGTTTGGTGGGTAAAGATATAATTTTTTGTGATTATAAAAAAAACCGTTTCAAAATTGAAACGGTCATCGCTATTATTTATACATTCTCTTTCTTAATTCCTGTACTTTTTCATCATCCAAATAATCATCAAAAGTCATGTATCGGTCGATAACACCGTTGGGTGTAATTTCTAAAACTCTATTCGCAACCGTTTGTGCAAACTCGTGATCATGTGTGGTAAACAATACCGATCCTTTAAAATTTTTTAATGAATTGTTGAATGCCGTAATCGATTCCAAATCCAAGTGATTCGTTGGTTCGTCTAACATCAATACATTGGCGCGAATCATCATCATTCGCGACAACATACAACGCACTTTTTCGCCTCCAGATAGTACCGAACATTTTTTTAGCGCTTCTTCGCCAGAGAAAATCATTTTCCCTAAAAATCCACGAACATAAACCTCGTCACGCTCTTCTTCTGTTTTTACAAATTGACGCAACCAATCTACCAGATTTAAATTGCTTTTAAAGAATTCGCTGTTATCATTTGGTAAGTACGATTGATTGGTGGTTATTCCCCAATCAAAGGTTCCTGAATCGGCTTTTTGATTTCCGTTTAAGATTTCATAAAAAGCGGTGGTTGCTCTCGAATCTTTCGAGAATACTACAACTTTATCGCCTTTTGCCATATTCAAATCGACATTTTTAAACAACACTTCTCCATCCGTTGAAGCGGATAAATTTTCGACGTGTAAAATCTGATCGCCTGCTTCTCTTTCCACATCAAAAATAATTGCTGGATATCTTCTGCTGGATGGTCGAATCTCATCCAAATTCAACTTCTCAATCATTTTTTTACGCGAAGTAGCTTGTTTCGATTTGGCTACGTTGGCACTAAAACGACGAATGAATTCTTCTAATTCGGCTTTCTTCTCTTCTGCCTTTTTATTTTGTGGTGCTTTTTGCTTTG
>JAYVFV010000222.1:0-8335 GCA_043772885.1 Flavobacteriales bacterium | reverse complement strand
ACTGCAGTATGTAAAAATTTAATTCTGACCAAAGTAGGAACACTTTATCCAAATACTTTCGTAATTGTTTGTGGACATTATGATACCATTGCTGGCACTGGAACAAATGACAATGGCAGTGGAACTTCAATTTTATTAGAAATTGCACGCTTGTTGCAAAATATTCCAACAGAATATTCCATAAAATTCATCAATTTTAGTGGAGAAGAAGACGGTTTAAGAGGAAGTCAGCATTATGTAACTGCTGTCGTAAACGGAACGACTCCTAAAATGGATATTCGCGTTGTGTTTAATATAGATGAAGTTGGTGGCGTTGCTGGAGAAGTTAATAATACGATAACGTGCGATGTCGATGAATCGACACCTACAACAAATAATGCGGCTTCTGCGGTTATTACAGCCGAATTAGCTATTTGTGTTGATTTGTATTCGCCTTTAAATACATGGACAAACTTTGCTGCGGCGACTGATTATATTCCGTTTGAAAACAACAATGAAGTTATAACAGGTTTTTATGAAACCAATATTTCTTCTCATCCACATACACCATCAGATAACCTTGCCAATATGGATGTCGTGTATTGTTTTAACGTAGCTAAAGCAGCGATTGGAGCAACCATGCATTTTGCAATTGCAAATACGACTGTTTTAGGAAATCAAATTTTTAATGAAGATAATCAAGTAAGTTTTTTCCCAAATCCTTCTAAGGATTTTTTGAATATCAATAAAGGAAATATCACGGAAGCTAATTATACTTTTTCTTTAATTGATATTAATGGAAAAACGGTTTTGAATAGTCATTTTGAAAATGCTTCTTTACTTGAAAGAGTTAATGTAAGCGAATTAATTAGCGGAGTTTATCTTGGAGTTTTGGAAACTTCTTCCAATAAAATTACTAAGAAAGTAATTATTGAATAGTTTTTTAGACCTGACAGGTTTTAGAAACCTGTCAGGTGCTGTTTACAACTTCTCTTTTAAATACGTTCCTGTAACCGAATTTTTATTTTTTACTATTTCTTCCGGTGTTCCAAAAGCCAATAGTTTTCCTCCGTTTTCGCCACCTTCCGGCCCCAAATCAATAATCCAATCAGCACATTTGATTAAGTCTAAATTGTGTTCTATAACAATAATAGAATGTCCTTTCTCCAACAAAGCGTCAAACGAAGCCAATAGTTTTTTAATATCGTGAAAATGTAATCCAGTAGTTGGTTCGTCAAAAACAAACAACGCTTTGTCTTTTGTAGTTCCTTTGACTAAAAACGATGCTAATTTAATTCGTTGCGCTTCGCCTCCTGATAGTGTAGAAGATGATTGTCCTAATTGCACATAACCCAAACCAACATCTTGTAATGGTTGCAGTTTTTGGATGATTTTATTTTGCTTATGTAGTGTAAAAAAAGCAATCGCATCATCAATTGTCATCGTTAAAATGTTATCGATGTTTTTGCCTTCAAAATTAACTTCTAGAATTTCCTTTTTAAAACGCTTTCCGTTGCAAGTTTCACATAGCAATTCGACATCGGCCATAAATACCATTTCAACATTTATAGAACCATCACCTTTGCAAGTTTCGCATCTTCCGCCATCCACATTAAAAGAAAAATGTTTGGGTTGATAACCGCGAATTTTAGATAATTTTTCTTTTGCATACAAATCTCTAATGTCATCATACGCTTTGATGTAGGTTACCGGATTAGAACGCGAGCTTCTACCAATCGGATTCTGATTTACGTATTCAATGTGTTTAATGTGGGAATAACTTCCTGATAAATCTGAAAACTGCCCTGCTTTTTCGCCAACGCCTTCTAGTTTTTTTTGCAATGCTGGAAATAATATTTTCTTTACCAAAGTACTTTTTCCACTTCCAGAAACGCCAGTAATAACAGTCAAGCATTCTAGCGGAAACGACACATCGATATTTTGTAAATTGTTTTCTCTCGCACCAATAACATCAATAGTATTTTTAGAACTACGTCTCTTTTTTGGAACAGCAATTTCTAATTTTCCATTCAGATACAAAGAAGTTAACGAATCGCTTTTTAGAATTTCATTAAAAGTCCCTTGGGCAACCAATTCGCCACCAAAGGTTCCGGCTTCTGGACCAATATCAATAATCATATCGGCAGCTTTCATAATATCTTCGTCGTGCTCTACAACAATTACCGTGTTTCCTAAATTGCGTAAATCTTTCAGTACTTTTATCAATCGTTCGGTATCTTTTGGATGTAATCCGATACTGGGTTCATCTAAAATATACATCGAACCCACCAAACTGCTTCCAAGAGAAGTGGCTAAGTTGATACGCTGTGATTCGCCACCAGAAAGTGTTGCCGAAGTTCGGTTTAAAGTTAGATAATCCAAACCTACATCGCTCAAAAAAGCCAATCGGCTATTGATTTCCATTAGTAAACGTTTGGCGACTTTAATATCGTATTCGGATAATTGTAAGGTTTTAAAAAAAGCAATTAAATTTTTAATTGGTAAATCAACCAATTCAGAAATGGTTTTACCGCCAACTTTAATATTATTGGTTTCTTGGCGTAAACGTTTTCCTTTGCAAGTAGCACATTTTGTTTTGCCACGATAACGCGAAAGCATAACTCTATTTTGAATCTTGTAATTTTTTTCTTCTAGTTCTTTGAAGAAATCATTTAGGCCGGTAAATAATTTATTTCCTTTCCATATCAATTCTTTTTGTGCATCACTTAATTCGTAAAAAGGTTTGTGTATTGGAAAATCAAATTTATAAGCATTGTTAATCAGTTGGTCATTATACCATCCCATGCTTTCACCACGCCAAGGAAAAATAGCATTTTCATAGATTGAAAGCGAAGTGTTTGGAATAACTAATTCTTCATCTATGCCAATAATATTTCCGTAGCCTTCACAAGTCGGACAAGCACCATACGGATTATTGAAACTGAATAAATGAACGTTTGGTTCTAGAAAAGTCAAGCCATCAAGAGTAAAATTAGAATTGTAATTGTATTTTCCTGTAGTTTGCTTCGCCAGTTCGCTATTGCTAGTGGCCAATTCTTGAAGAAAGCATTCCCCTTTACCTTCAAAAAAAGCAGTTTGAATAGCATCTGCCAATCGATTGTAAAATTCTTCTTCTTCTTTAACAACAATTCTATCGATGATGAGTAAAATGTCTTTATTATCTAAAGTATGTTGATCAATTGCATCCAAACGCACCATTTCATTATCGGCTAATATTCGGGCAAAGCCTTGTTGTAAAAGCACTTTTAATTTGTCTTCTAACTTTCGCCCATCTTCTAAATGAATAGGAGCAAGAAGTAGCCATTTGCTTTCTGCTTCAAATGTTTTTACATCAGCAATAACATCAGAAACCGTGTCTTTTTTGACTTCCTTACCGGAAATAGGGGAAATCGTTTTGCCAATACGCGCAAAAAGTAATTTTAAATAATCGTAAATTTCGGTAGAAGTGCCAACAGTAGAACGTGCATTAGTTGTATTTACTTTTTGTTCAATGGCAATAGCGGGAGCAATTCCTTTTATATAATCGACTTTAGGTTTGTCTAATCTACCAAGAAATTGACGCGCATATGAAGACAAACTTTCAACATACCTGCGTTGTCCTTCAGCATATAAAGTATCGAAAGCCAAACTCGATTTTCCCGAACCAGAAAGACCAGTAATAACTACCAATTGATTTCTGGGAATAGCCACATCAAGGTTTTTCAAATTGTGAATTTGAGCTCCTTTAATAATGATGTTTTTCTTAGGTTCTAGAGAAGCAATGTCTTTGGAAATCATAAGGAATGCAATTTTTGCAAAGATAATCAATTCTGAAGTCAGTTTTATTATTACTTTTAGAAGGATTTGTTATATAGTTTCCGCCAAAAATGTAGTAAAAATGTTAAATTTTCTAAATTAATTTGCATCTTAACAAATAATTATGTTACATTTGAGTCTTAATTAATAACAATTTAACAGTCGCCTATACAATAAAACTACTTTTTAGAGAAAATCTCAAGAATTTTTAACCCAAAACTAAAAGGTAATTTTATGGCTACTACTCAAATCCCAGATGCTTTATTGGTAAAGAATTATATGGATGGCGATGAAAATGCGTTGGCTATATTAATTAAAAGGCACCAATCTAAAATCTACGGTTTCATCTATTCTAAACTATCAGATAGAGATGTTGCTGATGATGTTTTTCAAGACACTTTTATGAAAGTGATTAAAACTTTAAAATCCAATTCTTATAATGAAGAAGGTAAATTCTTACCTTGGGTTATGCGAATCGCACACAATCTAATTGTAGACCATTACAGAAAAAACAAAAAAATGCCAATGCTTCGGGAAACCGAAGAGTTTTCAATTTTTTCGGTATTAACCGATTCTTCTCAGAATATAGAAGGTAAAATGATAACTGATTTAATCGAAAAAGATTTGCAACGAATTGTCGAAGAACTTCCAAATGATCAGAAAGAAGTTTTGATGATGCGTTTGTACCAAGATTTAAGTTTCAATGAAATTGCTGAGTTGACAAACGTAAGTATTAATACGGCGCTGGGCAGAATGCGTTATGCGATATTGAACTTGAGAAAGATTATAGAAAAAAATCAAATTATTTTAACAAATTAACAATATAATAAAAAAAATTGCGTTATAGATATATAATTTAAATCATTCTATGGCAAAACTGTACACTCAAAAAGAATTAGCAAACACAAAAATGTTACCCAAAAAAGAAACAGTGGATTTTCTTCTTAATTATTCTAAAGTGCTAAAAATTATTAAGGTTGGTAACCTGAACTTCGAAATTCTTGCTAATTAACATATCCCGTCTCTTAAATGAGGCGGGATATTTTTTTTCTAAAATTTTCAACCACGAATTACACGAATTTCCACAAATTAATTGCTTCGCCAGTTCGTTTTGCTCGGGTCGTGCAAATTAGTGTAATTCGTGGTAAAAATAACTTAGCCTGCAAACAAAATCTATAGACTTTGTGGTTATTTGAATTCTTTCAACACTTCTTTTCTTCCAATCGTTTTAGTAATGAGATCTTTCTCTATATCCCAACCACGAGCTGGACAGTATTCTCGTCCATACCAAATGATTTGAAGATGCAATTCATTCCATAAATCTTTTGGAAAAATAGCCTTCGCATCTTTCTCGGTTTGAACAACATTTTTTCCGTCGGATAAGTTCCAACGGTACATCAACCGATGAATATGAGTGTCGACAGGAAAAGCAGGAACGCCAAACGCCTGACTCATAACGACACTCGCCGTTTTGTGTCCAACTGCAGGTAATGCCTCTAAATCCTCGAAACTTTGTGGCACTTCTCCGTTATGTTTGTCAATTAAAATATGCGACAAACCGTAAATTCCTTTCGATTTCATCGGCGATAATCCACATGGACGAATAATATCTTGAATTGCTGAAACACTCATTTTAATCATATCATACGGATTGTCCGCTTTGGCAAAAAGCAAAGGCGTGATTTTATTCACTCTAACATCGGTACATTGCGCCGACAACAAAACCGCAATTAATAAAGTATAAGCATCTTTATGATCAAGTGGAATCGGAATGGTGGGATAGATTTCTTTTAACCTATTTATAACAAATGTTGCACGCTCTTTCTTGGTCATTTTCGTATTTTTATAATCGTAAATTTATGGTAATTATTATTATGTGCCTAATCCAGCTTTACGTTGCAAGTTTTTTATCACAAAGTTGTTTTTTTAAGCACTAAAAAGAGCTTCCGTTGGTCGCTTTTTTAGCACAACAAAAAACTAACTTTCTTTTAAAAAAACTTTTCACTACAATCTGGGGCATGAAAACCGTTTAATAGTAATTTCGAATATCTCTAACTTAGTAAAATCAATATAAAAAATGACAACACTCAAAAAAGGCGATGCCGCTCCCAACTTCTCCGCAAAAGACCAAGACGGAAACGTCCATACACTAGCCGATTACAAAGGAAAAAAACTTGTAGTTTTCTTTTATCCAAAGGCAGATACTCCAGGTTGCACGGCAGAAGCTTGCGATTTAAGAGACAATTATGAGCGTTTTCAAGCCAATAATTACGCACTACTTGGCGTAAGTGCCGACTCAGCAAAAGCACAAGGAAAGTTTAAAATTAAATTCGCTTTTCCATTTCCACTTCTTGCCGACGAAGACAAATCGGTTATCTACGCCTTTGGTGTTTGGGGACCGAAAAAATTCATGGGAAGAGAATTCGACGGCATTCACCGAACGACTTTTGTAATTAACGAAAACGGGATTATTGAGGAAGTGATTTCAGATGTCAAAACAAAAATGCACGCGAGTCAGATATTAAGGAATTAATTTATTCTCAAAAAAAGAGTTTGATAACGCGAAGTTCGATAGCGCGGATTTGCAATCCGTGCCTTCCTTGTTTTACAAATCTTGTAAAGCAAATTTTGAAAAATAGTATAAAACGTATTGTTGTATTTTTTTTGATAATCAATGTTGGCATAGATTGTAAATCCGCGCTATCTGGTATCTGGTTTTTTGTTGATAGCGTAATACACCTTTCGTTCAGTGGCGACTTTTAGCCAAACAAATATAACTAAAATTTTATGACACCAGCGTACTTTCCCGATTTTCACTGACCTCGCCATTGATGAAAACTGATGTTAGCAAATGTGCTTAATTTGGAATTTTTAATGAAAAATAGTTTGCAAATTGAAAACTTTTATTATATTTGCCATATGAAAATCCTCGTTAAGAAAACGATTTTGTATTACATCAAAAAATACCCAATGGCAGAAACACAATTGCTAATTTGGTATAACGAGTTTTCTAAACATAAGTTCAATAATTTCAATGAGGTTAAAAATGTTTACGGCAACGCAAGCATAGTAAACAATAATCGCATTGTTTTCAATATTAAAGGAAATGATTTTCGGTTAATTGTTTCTGTGAATTTTTTGCAAGCAGCTTGCTACGTAATTTGGTTTGGAACGCATAAAGAATATGACAAAATCAATGTTGAAACGATTGGTTTTGATACAACAATATTAACAAACAAAAAGATTTAATTATGAACTGGAAAGTATTAAAAACAGAAGACGATTACAATAAAGCTTCAATACGAATGATGGAAATATTCAACTCAGAACCTAACAATCCTGAAAGTGATGAATTGGATTTGCTCATTGTTTTAGTCAAAGATTATGATGAAAAGAATTATCAATTACCTGAGTTGGATGCTCTGGAAGTGATCAAATATAAAATGCAGGAAATGGGAATGAAGGCAAAGGATTTGGAGCCAATAATTGGAAGCAAAGGTCATGTTTCTGCAATTTTATCTGGTAAAAGAGAAATCACTTTAAAGATGGCGCAAAAGTTAAAAGATTATTTCAGAATTCCTGCTGAAGTATTTTTACACAGTGCATAAGCAGCATTTTTGCTAACGTGCCGCGGCCTGCAAAATGTTGCGACTTTTGGAACGCTTTGTTTTCCAATAGCAGAAAACTAAGTTATGAAAATTATTTTTTCCAATAGCAACAGACGAGCAATATTTGCTAACCGCTGTTATCGGTAGTTTTTTATTTATCAAATAATTTACTCTCGTATAATCGAAAGAATTTTTTTGGAGCGAACTCGGATTTATAGTCCGTTTTTAATGTGCGATTTTTGAATTTGAATTTCGCCAATTCAGACAAAAAAGCAGAAAGTCCTCCGGCACCGCCATTTTGATCAAAACTAGTGAACGTGACTTTTATAATTTTATCTTTATAATAAAGCAAATAGTAGTTTCCAATATTGTTGTTTTGTGGATCAATGTACATTACGTAATCGCCTTTTAAATAAAAGATGTGTTTCGCAGCTTCCAAGTATTTATAACCGTTTAGATAAGATTCATCTTTTTCCATCCAATATTTATAAATTTCTTGGGCGAACATTTTTTTAATCTTTGTACTTGTGTCGTTTCCAATCTCGATAATGTAGTTCGCTTTTGCTTTTTCAAATTTACCCTCAACTCCATTGCATTCCACTTGGACGTTAATTTCACTCTTCATTTTAAATTTTTGGACAATGATTGGATTTCCATTAAAAAATGTAGTTGTTGAGTCTGCTAGTTTTATAATGCTTTGAGATTTTAGTAAAATTCCCTGTAGTATAGTAAAACCTTCATTTTGTGAATAATCTTTGAATTGAGAATATCCATTTAATCCAAGTAATAAAAGAAGAATGTATATTTTTTGCATTTTTTTTTAAAATTACCCATAACGTCCAGCTCGGCTTTGTCGTCGTCCCGAGAGGAGCTTGCTCCGAATTGGGATGCGTCAAAGCCGACTGTTGGGAAATCGTCGTGCGAATGCAACG
>JAYVFV010000221.1:0-8373 GCA_043772885.1 Flavobacteriales bacterium | reverse complement strand
AAAGTTTTAGAAGAATTTCTTTTAGCAGGATTACTTGGGTTAAGCATAGATACCGATGGTTATACTTTATTTCAGTTAAATGTAATAGTAAAATGGTATCAAAGTGGTACCGAAAAATACGATCCAAATCAAACTAATTATCTGAAATCAATATTAGAAAAAGAAGGTATTGAAATACGTTAGCTTAAAGAATTTTAAAAATAAAAAATGTCCCATTTCTGAATTTCAGAATTGGGAGATTTTCGTTGTATTAAATTATATTATTGACGTTGTCTTACAGTTTCATATAAAAAGGCACCACATGCTACAGAAACATTCAGCGAACCGATTGTTCCAAACATTGGTAGTTTTGCTTTGGCATCTACAATTTTTAAAACAGACGGATTTATACCACGATCTTCGCTTCCCATAATTATTGCTACAGGTTCGTTCAGCGTTATATCGTAGATGCTATCTTCTGTTTTTTCGGTAGCTGCAATCGTTTTGATTCCGCTTCCTTGAAGATAAAAAATAGCGTCTTTGATGTGATCTACTTTACAAATTGGCACATTGAAAACGGCACCAGCAGATGTTTTTACAGTATCGCCATTGACTGGAGCCGAACCTGTTTTTTGAACAATAATTCCGTCAACACCTGTACATTCTGCGGTTCTTATTATAGCACCAAAGTTTCGAGCATCGCTCAATTGATCTAAAATTAAGAACAATGGCATTTTACCACTTTCTATTACGCTATCAATTAAAGTTTCCAGTTTTACAAATGTAATAGGAGCAATGGTTGCAACAGCACCTTGGTGATTGTTGGGCGTTAATCGGTTTAATTTTTCAACTGGAACGTAAGAGAAATTGACGCTATTTTTTTTCATCGTTTTCATCAATTCCTGCATCAATTCGCTTTGTGTATCACTTTGAATAAATACTTTGTCGATTTCCTTTCCTGCATTAATTGCTTCAATTATCGCTCTAATTCCGAAGATTTGGTTTTCTTTTTCCATGGCGCAAAGGTATAAAAAAACCACCACTGTTTAGTGATGGTTTTTTGGAGTATTATAAATTTGATTATTTCAATCGAACATTAAAGTTGTTTGAAGCTTAATTATTTATAGTTATGGTATAATATAATTCACCTACAACTCCAAGTAACGTTCTGTTTGAAATTACTTTAAGTTTTAATGTTTCAGAAGCTTCAGGTAAAATATCAATTATTGTTGCGATATTTACTTCGTACTCTGTTGTATTTTCTGGAATTTCAAAAATATAACCAACAGGACCTCCATTTTCTTCAATTGCAACACATGAAGGATCATTACTTCTACAACCCGGAATAATATAATCGTCTTGATCTGTTGCCGTACTTTCGTCATTAAGGATTACCAATCGGTATTGAATAGGTTGGCTTATCGCATGGTTTAATTTGAATTTCAAAACGGCATCAGTTCCTTCAGAAACAGTAATCGCAATCGGTCCATTAGCCGTTAAAACTGGTTTGTCTTTTTTACCTAAATCCTCAACGTCATCATTGCAAGCAACGATAAACATTCCTAAAGAAAGTGTTGCAAGTACGATGTATTTATATTTATTTATATTTTTCATATTTTCATTTTTTATTGATTCCAAAAAACTCTACTAGTGAATGCTTGTGCTTCTGTTTGTGGCGGAACATTAGCTGTATTTCCTGCAATTTCCGAACTTGGATAAAGTAATCGTACAGGTCTTGTAGTTACGGATGCTGGTGCAACTGGAGATATTGGCACGTGAGCAGGATATCCTGTTCTTGTATTTTCTATCCAAGATTCGCCACCGTTAATTCCGTTAAGAGCAATCCATTTTTGATTGATGATTGCTTCAATTTTATTAGCTGAAGCAATCCAACCCACTAAATTAACAAATTGTGAGTAATACGCGCTTGCATCTCCGGCAGTTAATCCTAATAATTTATACGATTCAGTAATTGCACTTTCGTATAATGCTTGAGCAGAACCAGCTAAATACCCTCTTTGAACAGCTTCAGCTTGCAATAGTAAACTTTCGGCAGCAGTGAACACAATTCCGTCTTGTGCCGAATTTACAAGTAATCCAGGTCCAACGTGAGAAACAGGATAATTAGTAGCAGTGCTTAACACATCACCTTGTACATGTCCGTCATACGTTCCTGGTCCAGCTGAAGTTGCCGAATAAATTCTTCCTATTCGAGTGTCATTAGTCGCTAATAAATAAGTGGTAGTATATTTTGTAGCACCGGTTGATGACCAATTGTTTTTAAACGTATCATTCGTTGTTAAAAATGTAGAAGCAAAACCATTTTGTTGATTCGCAGTTGCACTGAAACCTGGATTGATTTTTACATTGTCATCTGGACCTAAAAATTGAGCGCCACTAGTTTGTAGTTCGTTCATTTTTGTAGCGATGTAACTTGCAGAAGCGGCTCTTTGGGATTCTCTTAATAACAATCTCAATTTAACAGTATTAGCAAATTTCTTCCACATTGCCATGTCTCCGTGAAGCATAACGTCATTATTTGCTGGACTTAAACTTCCAGCCGGGGCGTTATCAATTAAAGCAATAGCTTGGTCTAATTGAACATACAAATCTCTGTAAATCGCTAAATCATCGTCGTAAGCAGGAGTTAAATTGTCACCTCTTAAGTGTGCTTGCGAGTACGGAATATCACCATACAAATCTACCAAATATTGAAAATAGTATGATTTTAAGATTTTAGCAATTGCTTTGTAATTGTCATAGCCACCAGGTCTTTCGGTTTTCTGGATAAAAGTATAATTAGACGTTCTTAAAAATAAATTTTCAAAAATTCCAGAATAAAAATCAGAAGTCACATTATACGTGTGCTCGTTAAAGTAATAACTTGAATTGGATGCGCCAACATCTCTGGTCCAGTTGTTCATCATCAAATTTCCTAATTGGTTCATGTTGTCTAAAACAGGAAAGGGAGAGATTGTAGATACAGATCCTGCTAAAGTATTGTAAGTATACACTTGAGTTGCAGCAAGTACAATCTCTGGATTTACAATTTCGGATGAAGGACTATTAGGATCTTCATTTACATCAAGGTAATTATCGCATGATACTACCGATGTAAATACAAAACCACCTATTAAAAGATTTCTTAGTATATTTTTCATAATCATTTTATTAAAAAGTAATATTTAAATTAAACCCATAGGTTCTTGTTGGTGGTGCTTGCGCACCATTGTTTAAACCTACATTGTTTCCGGTTGTGAATGTAAATTCAGGGTCGGTGTAGTTTCTGTTTTCTTTTGGAAGCACCATAAATACATTACGTGCATTTAATCCAATAGATATACCTTCGACGAACGTATTCTTTAAAACTTTACTTGAGAAAGAATATGACAAAGCAATTTCTCTACATTTGAAAGCAGTGGCATCAATAATAAAATTCTCGTCAATTTCTCTATAGATACCCGTAAAGTAATCTTGTCCTCCAGAAGTTGTAACACTTGTATTTGTTGTAAAAACACCAGGCGAAGTTTCGATTACTGAATTTGGAAAAATAAATGGATCTCTTCCGCCTTGAGCGGTAACGATATCCGAACCGTTTTGAACTAAATTATCTTTTACACCTGCATAAAATACGTGTCCAGTTCGGTAATCAAAAACAGCTGTTAATTTTAGGTTTTTATATTTAAAAGAGTTGGTAAATCCTAAAATGTAATCTGGAGTTGTTTTCCCTAATTTTACATTTGAAGCTTTTAAAGGATCTCCAGTATCACCATCGATTACAACATTTCCAAATTCATCTCTTAAATATCCCGTACCCACAATCATTGGGAATTGTTCCCCTGTAATGGCTGCAATTCCAGCAGTTCCAAGGTAAGTTCCAACAGCAATTTGATTAGCAGAATCCGTTACTTTGGTTACTTCTGTTTTTGGAGCGCTATAACTAAATCTAAAATCCCAAGTGAAATTTTCTGATTTTATTGGAGTTAACCCTAAATCCAATTCAATTCCTTGAGAAACAGTTTCTCCCACATTGATTGTTGCAGATGAAGCACCCGAAGCAAAAGAAGGAGATATTCGCATAATTTGGTCTTTATTATTGGCATGATAATAACTTGCATCAAAAGTAATTCTCCTTTTGAAAAACTCTAGATTTAGATTCAATTCTTTAGCATAGGTATTCTCATTAATAAGGTCTGGTTTGGTAATTTCGTCGCTCAAGACGAATGAGTTAATACCCGCATATGGGAAACCTACTCCGCTTGCACTTACAAAACGGTCATTGATGTCGTAAGCACCAACACCATCATTACCTACTTTTACATAACTTGCCGCTACTTTTGCATAGGTTAGCACGTCGCCTCCAAAACTTGGAAATGCCTTGGTTGGGATGAATGAAACACCACCGCTGTAATAACCAAAAGGGTCTATGATAACTGACGAATAATCTTTTCTGTAGGTAAGGTTTAAATATAAATAATCTTTATAACCCAAATCGACATTGGCAAAATAGGAGTATTTTCTAGTCTGTTTTTTGATGTCTTCCTGTGTAGTATTACCAGTAATGTTTGAGATATTGTAAAGACCTGGAATTACCAGTTTTTCACCTTTTACAGCCAATTGGTTAATTTCATTATTTATAATATTATTACCAATGTTTGCCTTGAACGAAATGTTATCAGTTAAAGCATAATTCAAATTCACCATAAAGTCAGAATACAAGTTTCTGAAATTTACGTTTCTCACTTCGTAAGAAGAGATATAATCAAGAGGTGAATCCCAATATACAACTTGTTGTTCGTAACCATTAAAGTATTCTACATCATTTCTGGAGCCGCTATTAAAGCCTGCTCTGTATGTAAAATCAATATTTTTATTGAGCTTATAGTTTAATTCTCCAACACCATCAAACGATTGCCCTTTTTCTGTAATTCTCTCGTTATTCAATTTCCAGTACGGACTCAATTCCCAATAGGTCCAGTGTGTAGCATTGTTACCATCGCTAAAAAGTTCAACAGGAACATTTACAGGAACTTGTACTAAAGCTCCGTAAATAGAACCTTCAACTCCACCTGCAGTATTTTTATTGGTTGTTGTATAGGTCATGTTTCCACTTAGACTCCATTTCCCTGCTGTTTTTCCTGCACTCAAATAGAAGTTGTTTTTGGTGAATTTATCACCAGGAATCACACCTTCTGTTTTTTGGTTACCAATTGATAAATTGATATAACCATCTTCATCACCAGATGAAATGGCAACGGAATTTAATATTGTATTTCCTCTAGTAAAGAAAGGTTTGTAATTATTTTTAATAAAAGAATACGGCAATTGTATTTGTTGCAATCCAGTATCTTGAAGCGAACCGTCTAACTCAGCTCCCCAGTTGGTGTTTTCGGTAAAATCATGGGCGCCTTGGTATCCTTGGCCAAATCGGCTTTGTAATTTCGGAAACATAGAAACTTCTTCAACTGTATACGAAGTGTTCAACGCAATTTTGAATTTCTCATCCGATTTATTTCCTTTTTTAGTTGTGACGATGATTACCCCATTTGAACCATTTGAACCATACAAAGCAGCTCCGTTAGATCCTTTCATAACGTTTACCGATTCGATAATTTCTGGATTTAAATTGGTAAAAGCTGTTGCTGTAGAAATAACACCGTTAATTACAATTAGGGCTTCGTTATTTCCAGTAATGGAGCGAAATCCTCTTAATTGGATTCTTGTATCAGGATTAACACCATTGTTGATGGTATTAATTTGCAATCCAGAAACTTTACCAACCAAACCAACAGCGGCATTGGTTGCCTTAGCTTGATTTAATTCATCGGTTTTTACCAACTGTGTTGCAGTGGTAATTTGGTCTGGCTTTCTTTTAATACCTAATGCAGTTACCACCACACTTTCGAGTTCGATGGATTCGTCTTGCAGTTTAACATTAAGAGTAGCTGATTTTGCTTGGATTTCTTGTGTTTTAGTCCCTAAAAAACTAAAAACTAATACATCGCTTGGACTTGCTTTAATAGAAAATTTTCCATCAAGATCAGTTGAGGTTCCCTGTGCTTTTCCTTTAATTAAAACATTTACGCCAGGAAAAGGAAGTCCAGCATTGTCAGAAACAACTCCAGATACTATCCTTTCTTGGGCAAATAACAGTTGCACAAAAAACACCATGGCTAGTGTTAAAAATAAATTAAACTTTGTTTTCATTATAATTTTGGTTTGAATTAGTTAAAACAAAAGTCTTAAAAACTTATTAAAAATCCTAAAAAAATTAATGATTTGCTAACATTTAATAATTTGATTTAAAATGTCGCTTTAAAACTAATATGAATAATAGAATTAGAAAGTTTGATAGCTTGCTCTTTAGTAGAACCATTAGCATAAATTAAATTAAAAAGTCCGTTTTTTGTCAGCAAACCAAAACCAAAACCAAAGCACAAAAGATTGTTGTCGGTGTCGGATGTCTTGTCTTGAAAATAGCCATAATCAATAATCGTATGTGCATAAATACTCGGCGAAAGCACATAACGATATTCTGTAAGGATCGAACTAAAAGCATTTCCTTGTAAGCTGTTTTCATTGAATCCTCTAATCGAATTAATGCCACCAAAACGATACAATTCATTGATTATATACGAGCTGCTTTGTAAATAATAATTCTGACTTTTTATATTTACCACGTTTTTAGCATTGAGATAGATGTTGTGATTAAAATTCAAATTTGCAAAAAATTGCGAATTACTTTCTAATTTTGAATCTCTTTTTCCGGTTCCGATTTTTACATTTAGTGAAGTGTTATCTGGAAATAAAAACACACTGTTATTGGAAGTATTAAAATTAAAAAACTCGTAATTAAGCGTTACAAAACTATTGTTGTAATCGTTTAACAAAGTCGAGTTGGTGTTTTGAATATCGCTCGATTCCGTCGATTGATAACCCAAATACAATCGGTTGTTGTAATTAAAAAAATAACCCAAGTCGATATTAGTTCGTGTGTTTTGAAAAAGACTGTCTTGTTTAAAGATATTTAATTGTGCTTTCAGACCAATCGGACTCTTAAATATATAAGGAAGTTGCAAACCAAGATTAAATGTTTTTTGATCTTTGCCATCGCTTTTCCAATACAGTGACAATTTTTCACCCGAGTTTAAGATGTTGTTCAGCACCAAATCCAAATAACCATTAAAAATCACTTTCTGATTTTCATCATTGGAAAATCCAATAAAACCATCAAACGAATTGGCTTTTGCTTTTTCTAAATACACATAGACTTTTGTAGAATCGTTGGTGAAAAGAATTTCAGGATATTTGGTTTGCTTTACAAATCGGTATTGACTGAAATCTTTATTTATTTTCTCTAAATTTTCCTGACTAAACGTTTTATTGCGATACATCCTGAAAACGTTTTTCTTAAATCCTTCCGGAAATTTATCGTAACCGTTAATCACAATACCATTTACAAAACGTTTTTTGTCCAACTCAACGGATAATTCGGCTGATAAATAATTTTTACTTTTCACCACATTTACCAATCGGACTTTTGCCATAGAAAACCCTTTCTTTTCGAGCGACTTTAAAGTGGTAAATAAAAAAGCTTCACTTTCTGTAAATGGGACGACAATAGTATCTTTTTCTGAATTAGAATAAAGCGGATTTAAATAGGTTTTTACTTTACCTATATAAATATGTATAAATGCTGTTTTTTCACCTAAATGATATTGGTATGAAAAAGTGGAATCGTTTTGCTTTAATGTAGCTGTCAATTTATTTTCCAGATAACCATTTTTTGAAAGCTGGTTCGAAAACAGATTTGCTTCGGCATTTAATTGCTCTAGGTTTTTATGCTTTGGATTGTAATTTATGGAATCAATAACTTTAGTTTCTTTTGCAGTTGCTCCATTTATTTTTAAATAGAAATTTTGCCCAAAAGTGTTTAGGAAAAACAAGAGTGTTAGTATAGTAAGCGGTCTTTTCAATCCTTTGCTTTTGTTATCGTTGTAAAAATAACGCAAATTTTATCAGTTTACTATATTTTCCAGTTGTTAAAATTCTAAACGAAATAGTCATTTTGTTAAGCTATAATTTCAAAAGCAGAATTTCAATACCGATGATTCTTTATTTCGTTATAAAACAAATAATTAGTTATTGAAAAAAATAATTAATTATGATTTTTTTTATTGAAAAATAGTACTACATTTGCAACCCCGTAAAAAGCGGGAATTTTATAAACAAGTAATTTTTAGTATTTAATTATGCCAACTATTCAACAATTAGTAAGAACAGGAAGAACTCAAGTCACTAAGAAGAGTAAATCGGTTGCTTTAGATTCTTGTCCTCAAAGAAGAGGTGTTTGTACGCGTGTTTACACTACTACTCCAAAAAAACCAAACTCTG
>JAYVFV010000220.1:0-8388 GCA_043772885.1 Flavobacteriales bacterium | reverse complement strand
GATTCGGAATTGGTAAAACCCAATACGCTAACCATGGACGTCCCATGTGAATTACAGGGAAAATTGCCGCTTGGATTACCGAGAAAATCGTCATCGCTTCTGCAGAACGGTTAATTGCCATTCTCCATCGTTGACGAAATAATAATAATACAGCTGAGATAAGAGTTCCGGCGTGACCGATACCTACCCACCAAACGAAGTTAGTGATATCCCAAGCCCAACCTACTGTTTTGTTCAATCCCCATGTGCCAATACCTGTAGAGATGGTGTATACAATACAACCTATTCCCCATAGGAAAGCAGCTAGTGCGATAGAAAATACAGTCCACCACTGTTTGTTTGCTCTTCCTTCAACAGGTGCAGCTATATCAACAGTTATATCATGATAACTTTTATCACCTATAACTAAGGGTTTTCTAATGGGTGCTTCGTAATGAGACGACATAATCCTTTATATTGTTTCTTAATTAATTATTCTAGATATTTCTAACTTTAACTTGATAAACCACATTTGGTTTCGTTCCAACGCTTTCCAATAAATGGTACATTCTATCGTCTTTAGCTAATTTCGCTACAGCACTTTCGGTATCGTTTATATCTCCAAAAGCCAAGGCTCCGGTAGAACAAGCATTTGAACAAGCGGTCTGGAATTCCCCATCTTTAATGGCTCTTCCATCGCGTTTGGCATCAAGAATAGTTTTTTGTGTCATTTGAATACACAATGAACATTTCTCCATTACGCCACGAGAACGAACATTTACATCTGGATTCAATACCATACGACCTAAATCATCATTCATATTGTAATTGAATTCGTCATTGTTGCTGTACAAGAACCAATTGAAACGACGTACTTTATACGGACAGTTGTTAGCGCAATAACGCGTTCCAACACATCTGTTGTATGCCATATGATTTTGACCTTGACGGCTATGTGATGTTGCAGCAACAGGACAAACCGTTTCACAAGGTGCGTGGTTACAATGTTGACACATTACAGGTTGGAAAACTACTTGTGGATTATCGTTTGGTTTTTCTAATTCACCAAATCCACTTAGCGATCCTTTTTTACCTGTTAATCCGTCGAATTCTTCTTTTTTGGTATCATCTTGTGCGAAAGTATCTTCAGAGGAATAGTATCTGTCAATACGCAACCAGTGCATATCACGGCTTCTTCTAACTTCTACTTTCCCAACTACTGGTACATTATTTTCTGCATGACATGCGATAACGCAAGCACCACATCCAGTACATGCATTTAAGTCGATTGATAAGTTAAAGTGATGTCCAACCGAACGATCAAATGATTCCCATAAATCTACTTTTGTAGCTGCTACTTCTTCGTGATCTAGAGATACTTTCGGAACTTCATTCCAAACTTCAGCATCTTTTGTATTGAAAATAGTTAAGGTGGTTTCTCTAACGATATCGCCTCTACCCATTAAAGTTCTTTGCGACTGAACACAGGCAAACTCATGTTCACCAGAAGCTTTTTCAACTTTAGCAGCTTGTACATTATTAAAGTTAGTATATACTGAGTAAGCATTAACTCCTACTTGCATTTCTTCTTTTAGCGATGCTTTTTTACCGTATCCGAATGCCAAACCAACGGTTCCAATTGCTTGTCCAGGTTGAACAATAACTGGTACTGTGATTTTAGTTCCGCCAACAGTTACAGTGGCATAACTTCCGTTCAAACCACCATTGGCAACGTATTCATTTGATAATTTTAATTTATCAGCATCTGCTTTAGAAATTGTAAGGTAGTTATCCCAAGACACTCTAGTAATCGGATCAGGGAATTCTTGTAACCAAGGATTGTTGGCTTGTTGACCGTCACCTAAACCTGTTTTTGCATACAAGTTTAATTCGAATCCCGCAGCTGGTTTTGATTTTGCTAACTCACTAGCAGCAGCACTGTAATCAGCAGTCCCACCGGATGAAGAAACAATTCCGTTTACAATCACACCATCGTGAACTACTTTATTCCAAGTAGCACCTGCTGTGTAACTTACTGAATTTGTTTTTAAGTAATCATAGTAAGAACCTAAAGTTCCGTTTAATGATAATAAAACATCTTGAAATTGTTTGGTATTAAATAAAGGACGAATTGTAGGTTGCACTAAAGAATACGTTCCTTTAGTTAAACTGTGATCGTTCCATGATTCTAAATAATGAGGCACTGCAGCAGCGATTGTTGTAACAGAAGCGGTTTCGTCTTCTTTTAAAGAAAAAGCAACCGACAATTTTGTTTTCTTAAGACCCGCAGCGAAGGCAGCTCCGTTAGCCAAAGTATACACTGGATTTACACCACTCATAATGATAGTGTGAACAGTTCCAGTATTCATGTCGGCAATTAATTGCGCTACTTTTTCGTTCGATCCTTTACGGATTTGTCGTGTTCCTGAAGTAACAAAAGCCTCACTTCCCAAAACTTGATTAATTGCGATAACAAGTAATTGTGCGTTTTTATCTTGAATTCCAGAAACCAAAACTCCTTGGCGCCCAGCCGCTTTTAATTGCTGAGCTGCTTTGGCAACTTCTGCATCAAATGCTGCACCTAAAGAAGAAGAAACCGCAGAGCTGGTAATTAAATTGTATAGTTGCACTAAAGCTTGTTTTTGATTTGCCGTAGACATTGCTACTCTTTTATCAGCGGAAGCTCCCGATAATGTCATGTTCGATTCAAACTGAATGTGTTTTGACATTTTTCCGTTTTGTGGAATTCTTCCTTTCGCATATCCTGAATCGTAGCTTCCACCTTGCCAATCTCCTAAAAAGTCGGCGCCAACAGAAACGATGGTATTTGTTTTTGAAAAATCGTAATCTACTAAAGCTCTTTCTCCGTATACTGCTTCAAATGCATCCAAAGCTGGCGATTCTGAAATCGCATCGTAAATAACATGTTTTGAATTTGGATTTTTCGCTAAGAATTCAGCAACTAATTTTTCTGTAGAAGGGCTCGCTAATGTATTGGTCAATAAAACAACTTGTCCTCCTTTTGCTTTCGCATCGGCAAGGCTTGTTTTTATGGTAGTATCTACATCATTCCAACTTGCATTTTTGGCGGAAATTTTTGGCGCTTTAAGACGCATGCTATCATACAATGACAATACCGAAGCGTGAACTCTTGCATTGGCTGCGAATTTAGCTCCAGCAATCGTATTGTTTTCTATTTTAATAGGACGCCCTTCACGTGTTTTTACTAAAAGGTTGGCAAAATCAAAACCATCAAACATAGTTGTTGCGTAAAAATCGGCAACACCAGGAATAATTTGTTCTGGTTGCACTACGTAAGGAATTGATTTATGAACTGGACCTTCACATGCTGCTAAAGTGGCTGCTGCTGTACTGAATCCGACATACTTTAAAAAATCACGACGGGTAGTTGATGATCCTGACAAAGCAGTAGCATCTCCTAAAAAATCCTCTGTTGGAATGGCTTCCACAAATTCGTTATTTCTAAGCGTCTCAACAATAGAACTATTTTCGTTTAGTTCTTCAACACTTTTCCAGTATTTTTTGTTTGATGACATCGTAATATATATTAGCTTCTTAAATTATTTTTTGTTTCAAGTTTGTTTTGTTTCAAGTTTCAATAACCTGAAACTTTAAACTTTAAACGTTTTTTTAGTAATGGCACTTACCACATTCTAAACCTCCCATTTGTGCTGCAGTTAACTTCTCAACTCCATATTTTTTTGAAAGTTCGGAATGTATTTTATCGTAGTAAGCATTTCCTTCCATTTTAACATCGGTTTTACGGTGACAATCGATACACCATCCCATAGTTAATGGAGCAAATTGTTTTTGAATTTCATAAGTCTCAACTGGTCCGTGACATTTTTGACATTCGATACCCGCAACAGTTACGTGTTGGGAGTGATTGAAGTAAGCAAAATCAGGTAAGTTGTGAATACGCACCCATTTAACAGGATTTGTTTTTCCGGTATATTTTTGACCTGCTTTATCCCAACCAACAGCATCGTAAAGTTTTTGGATTTGAGCATCATAAAACGCTTTCGAATGATCCGCAGTAGCTGTTGTATCCGAAACTTCTGAAATGTTTTTGTGACAATTCATACACACATTCAACGAAGGAATTCCTGCTGTTTTACTAACCCGTGCTGAAGAGTGACAATATTTACAATCGATACCGTTACTTCCAGCGTGAATTCTGTGGGAATAATGAATGGGTTGAATTGGCGCGTAATCTTGATCTACACCCACTTGCATCATCCATCCATATACAAAATAGCCACTCGTTAATAATAAGAAGATGGCTGAAACTAAAAGTAAAAATTGGTTTTGAGCAAACGCTTTCCATAAAGGTAATGTTGGTTCTTTTTTAACCGCTTCAATACCGTTTGCCTTTGCTACTTTTGTCAACACATTGTTTACCAAAAACAACATGATTACCAACATCAACATTACAGCAGCTAAAGCACCTAAAATAACGTTGTTTGAAATCGCATCTTGTGAACCTCCTGCTCCAGGAACAGCAGGCGAGGGTGTTGGAGGAGGCGGAGCCACTTCAGAAGTGTACGCAATAATATTATCAACATCAGCAGTAGACAATTGCGGGAAAGCAGTCATCACTGATTTGTTATTTTCTTCAAATACTTTTACAGCTTTAGCATCACCCGCTTTAATCATAGCAGAACTATTGGCTACCCATTTGTAAAGCCAAGCCATATCGTATTTATTAGCTACACCACGTAGTGCCGGACCAGTGGATTTTGCATCTAATTTGTGACACGCTGCACAATTGGAGTTAAACAATGCTTTTCCTGCTACTGCATCACCACCAGATTTTGCTGGTTCTGCTGTTGTTGCTGTTGCTGTTGTAGTAGCCTGAGCTGCTTCTTGTGCTAATGATGTTAAGGAGAACGTTAGCATTACAGCTAAACAGAGAATTAAATTCCTTGAAATCGAATTATGGTTACCCACTTTTTTCATATCGTAAATGATTATCGACAAATTTTGGTATGATTTTTTATACGCAATTCGGCGAAAAATCAATACACTTTTTAAAAACTTGCACAAAAATACGATTTATCAATTATTCTCAAAACCTTAAATATATCTTAATTATCAATTTATATTAATTCTAAATAATATTTTAGATTTTGTTTATAATAAGAAGTAGTACATTTGCATATAAATCAATTCATTATGATGTTTTTGCCAAAAAATAAACCCTTTTTTATGCCTTTAGTCCTGTTGCATTTAATTTGCTTTTCTACATTAAAAGCGCAAAACGTAACTGTAAATCAAGATCCTAAATTTGAGCAGTTACTAAATGAAAAAAGAAAAATAAACGCCTCAATTACAATAAACAACCGTTATAAAATTCAGATTTTCAATGGCAATAACGAATCCTCAAAGAAAGCTTTAATTGATTTTAAAAAGGAATTTAAAAACTACGATGCTACATTAATTTTTAGCACACCTGCTTATAAAGTTTGGATTGGGAATTTTAAAACACGAATTGAAGCAGAAAAAAATTTAGACGTAATTAAAAAAACATACCCCAATGCCATTATAATAAAGCCCAACAAATAATGTTTTTAAAAAAAATTAAAATACTTCTTTTAGTTGCTATTTATGGTGTTTTCTTATTGCTTTTGTTTTCTGAAACCTTTCTATCAGATTTTCAAGAAATAAGAAGAAACGTATTAATTGATATTCATAATAAAACCGAAACCATAGTTATTCCTAAAACTACTTGGGATTCGTTTTCAGACCAACACGAATTCAAATACAAAGGTAATTATTACGATGTGAAATCATTTGTTTTACATAATGAAGTTGTAAAAGTAGAAGTTATTAAAGACTCTTTAGAAATTATACTTAAAACCATTTCAAAAACGTCCAATTCCAAAAAGAGTAAAAATCATCCATTGCATAGTAAAAAAACCATTGATTTTTATTTCTCAAAAACTCCCTCCATCTATTTGTTTTCTATCAATACGATAGCCAAGCCTAACTATCAACATCCTTTACACCTTCAAAACAAGTATTTGTTTTCGTTGTTTCGTCCGCCTTTGTTTCATTAAATTTTAGAATTATTGATCAATTTCGATGCATCATCATTTGAATTGAAATCGTCATTATAATAAAAATGACAACTACTACTATTTAATTAAACCCTAACAAATATGAAACACTTTTTATATTTATTATTTTTATGTTCATTAGTGAGTTTCGGACAAACAAAAACCGATTCCTCGAAAGTGAAACAATTGGATGAAGTCACCATTACTTCCCAAAAATACTTGAAAAATAAAAAATTTATTTCTCAGAAAGTGGATGTTATCACTAAAAAAGATATCGAATTTCAAAATTTTCAAAACACAGCTGATTTATTATCTAATTCTGGAACTTTATCCGTTCAGAAATCGCAACAAGGTGGCGGAAGTCCAACAATTAGAGGATTTGAAGCCAGTAGAATTTTACTTCTTGTAGACGGAATTAGAATGAATAATTTAATCTTCAGATCGGGACATTTACAAAACAGCATTACTGTAGATGAAAATATGCTTGAAAGTGCAGACGTGTTTTATGGTGCTGCTTCTACACAATTTGGAAGTGACGCTCTCGGTGGCGCTATCAATTTGACAACTAAAAAAGCACTATTCGCTGCTGACAAAAAAGGATTTAGCGGTACTATATTATCACGTTATTCATCGGCAAACGAAGAAAAATCAGTTCATTTCGATTTTAATTATGGAGCTGCCAATTTTCCTTCATTAACTTCTTTTTCGTTCAATGATTTTGGGGATTTGAAAATGGGGAAAAAACAAAATCACAACAATCCATTTTTTGGAGAAAGAAACTTTTACATAGAAACCATTAATGGCGTTGACCAACTAATTGCCAACGATGACAAGTACGTACAAAAATTTACCGCTTACAAGCAATATGATTTTATGCAAAAATTTGCTTACAAACAATCCAATGGAAGTGTACACAGTTTGAATTTTCAATATTCTACCACCACAAATGTGCCGAGATACGACCGATTAACCGATCCGAACGGAAATAATTTACGAAATGCAGAGTGGTTTTACGGTCCACAAAAACGACTATTGGCTGTTTACAACTTTAGCAAAAATAACTTTATTTTGTATAGTGATTTATCGTTAGATGTGAGTTATCAAAATGTAGAAGAAAGCCGTCACAATCGCCGAGTTGGGAATTACAACTTGCAAAACAGAACCGAAAAAGTGTCGATCTACTCCATCAATGCTATTTTAAAAAGACACTTCACTAAAGGCGAATTGGTGTATGGTTTAGAAAGTTATTTTGACGATTTGTGTTCTTCTGCTTACAGCAATAATGTCAATACTGGAGTTGAAGCTACTATCGATTCACGTTATCCAAACGGGAAAAACAATATGTTTAGAAGCGATGTATTCGCAACATACAACCAAACGATTTCTAAAAAAACCAATTGGAACATCGGATTGCGAGTGGGTTACACTACACTAAAAAGTACGATTAATGACAATACCTTTTTTGAATTGCCTGCGACTTCTGCTAGTCAGAATAATTTTACGTACAGCGGAACGATTGGTTTAATTCACAAACCAAGTGACGAAGTAAGTTTAATTGCCAACTTGAGTTCGGGTTACAGAGTGCCAAACATTGACGATTTGACCAAAGTTTTCGAATCGAGTGCCGGAAGTGTCATCGTTCCGAATGAAAATTTAAAACCAGAAAAAACGGTAACTACCGATCTAGGATTTAGAGTTACTTCTAAAAACAAGCGATTTGAATTGGAAACCACTTTCTTTTACACACGCTTTTTTGATGCGATTGTAACCGATAATTACACATATAACGGACAAAGCGAAATTATTTATGACGGCGTAACAAGTCAGGTTTTGGCAAATCAAAACAAAGTAAAAGCGTTCGTTACCGGATTTTCATCGGCAGTAAAAATGTATGTAATTGACAATTTATTATTTACGGCAACTTACAATTATACGTTAGGAAGAATTGTAGAAGACGGAAATCATTTGTCTTTAGATCACATAGCGCCGTATTACGGAAAAGTAGGATTGAACTATTCTAAAAGTATCTTTGCTATCGAAGCATATCTATTGTACAATGGTAAAAAAGACATCGACAGTTACCTTTTAAACGGAGAAGATAACGAGCAATATGCTCCTGCTGGCGGAATGCCTTCTTGGGAAACGTATAATGCAAAAGCATCGGTAACTATTTTCAAACACGCGACTTTGTTCGCTGGAGTTGAAAACATTTTAGATACGCAATACCGAACGTTTGCATCGGGGATGAATGCTGCTGGAAGAAATGTTTACGGTGGATTGAAGTTCAGTCTCTAAACTTAGAAACACATATAGTAACAAAAAATCCCTC
>JAYVFV010000219.1:0-8403 GCA_043772885.1 Flavobacteriales bacterium | reverse complement strand
GCCACCTATCCAAATATCAAAATAATAGCACTTACAAGTTACAATACCAATTCATTTATTGCCAATATGATTCAAATTGGCGTCGCTTCTTATTTAGTAAAAAATGCCACTCCAAAAGAAATGATACATACCATCAATGAAGTTTTTAGTAATGGTTTCTTTTATAATGACAGCGTCTTAAAAGTTATTAAAAACGGTATTTTACCTAAAAGCGAAATAAATAATACGGCTGCTGAAGATGATTTCTTAACCATTAGAGAAAAGGAAGTCTTGCAATTAATTTGTCTTCAATTAAATTCTAATGAAATTGGAGAGAAATTATTTCTTAGTCCAAGAACCGTGGAAGGACACAGAAACAAACTGTTTATTAAAACAGAATCCAAAAATATAGCGGGTTTAGTAGTTTATGCCATACAAAATAATATTATTGATGTTGACTTTTTATCGCTATAAAATTAACTTAAAAGAAATTTTAAAGATAAAATTAGATAAATAATAATGGCAGAAATCAATAGGATAATCCCCGTTTTTTTTACTACTGAAAGACTTTTCATTGCTGTTTTCATTTGAAATTTAAGGTTGCTGTTGTTTAACTTATTGAAATCAAAAATAACAACTATTATCGACATATGTATACGTAGTTTTACGTGTTTTTTAATAGCATTGCACATTTTATTTTAACAAAAATTTATCTTGGATACTAGCTATAAATTATACTATCTTGGTCTAAATTTATTTCAATAATGAAAGTTTTAAAAGCAACTTTTTTGCAGCTCCTTTTAGTATTAGTTTTTTCAACTAAGTGTCTTGCTAATTTTATCTTATTGCCTATGGATGAGGTTTCTCAAAAAAACCATCTCAAGGCATACGGAATAACCTATTGGTGTTTAGACAAACAATATAAAGCAAGTTGGTTACTTAATTATCGCGGTGGTTCTTTTTTATTGCCCGATGCTCCCGAAATTCGAAAAGAATGTCAAATTCGAGGTGTTAGTTTTGAAGTCCTTTCGGATGCTGAAACCAATCAAATACTAGAAGAAATTTCAAGTCCTTCACAAAATATGGAAACGGTTGTGCTCGAAAAAGCACCAAAAATTGCCGTTTACACTCCAAAAGGAAAACAACCTTGGGACGACGCTGTAACTATGGTTTTGAAATATGCTGAAATTCCATATAAAGAAATATACGATGAAGAAGTGTTGTCTGATCAGTTATTATTATACGATTGGTTGCACTTGCATCACGAAGATTTTACAGGGCAATATGGTAAATTTTACGGAGCTTATAGAAATGCACCTTGGTATATTGAACAGAAAAAAGAAGCCGAAGCGTTGGCAACCAAATTAGGTTATGCTAAAGTTTCGGAAGAAAAGTTAGCTGTTGCTAAAAAAATTAGAGACTTTGTAATAGGAGGTGGATTTATGTTTGCCATGTGTTCTGCAACCGATAGTTTCGATATTGCATTAGCTGCAGATGGACTTGATATTTGTGAGCCAATGTTTGACGGTGATGACAGCGAAGCCAATTACCAATCCAAAATTGATTATACCAAATCGTTTGCTTTTAAAGATTTTATTTTGGATAGAAAACCAGAACATTATGAGTTTTCCGACATTGACATGACTGAGAAAAGAAGAATTTTAATGGACAAAGATTATTTCACTTTAATGGAATTTTCTGCAAAATGGGACCCAATTCCGAGTATGTTATGTCAAAATCACACCCAATTGGTCAAAGGATTCATGGGACAAACCACGTCGTTTGATCCGCAATTAATTAAAACTAACGTTTTGATTTTAGGATCTAATGAAATGAATAGCGAAGCACGATACATACACGGTCAAAAAGGAAAAGGTATGTTTACTTTTTATGGCGGACACGACCCAGAAGATTACCAGCATAGAGTAGGCGATGAGCCTACAGTGTTGGATTTACATCCTACATCACCAGGTTTTCGATTGATATTAAACAACGTTTTGTTTCCTGCAGCTAGAAAGAAAAAACAGAAAACTTAAACAATTGATAATGAATGTCAATGTGAAAAATTAATTTAAAAAAACGCCCTCAATTTTGAAGGCGTTCTTTTTAATCTGTAATTTCAATTATCAATTATCAATTACTTATTGTTCTCAATCACATAATTCAACACTTTCGTCATTAAATGCACTCGGTCTTTTCCAATTACATTGTGCTTGTGCATCGGATACGCAAAGAAATCAACTTGTTTTTGTGCTTCAACAAATTTCTTGATTAATGCTAAGTTGTGTTGCATAACCACCACATCGTCGCTGGTTCCATGAATCAAAAGTAGTTTTCCTTTTAAATCTTTCACATAATTTAACGTATTAGCTTCGTCAAAACCTTTTTGATTTTCTGCAGGCGTGTCCATATAGCGTTCGCCATACATTACTTCATAGTATTTCCAATCAGTAACGGGTCCGCCTGCAACGCCGACTTTAAATGTATCTGGTTTTCGCAATAACAAGGATGTTGTCATGAAACCACCATAACTCCAACCATGAACTGCCAATCGGTTGCCGTCAACATAAGGCAACGATTTTAAATACTCGACACCTTTTAATTGATCTTCCATTTCGTTCACTCCCAATCTTCCATGAATGGCACTTTCGAATGCAAATCCGCGATTGTCAGAACCGCGATTATCTACCGTAAATACTAAATAACCTTGTTCTGCCATCCAGTACATCCAAAGATTCGCTCCATCTAAATACGAATTAGTTATCATTTGCGCATGCGGTCCGCCATAAACGTAAACCAAAACTGGGTATTTTTTTGATGCATCAAAATTACTTGGTTTAATTAAACGCGTGTATAAATCGGTGATTCCATCGGCTGCTTTAATCGTTTTGATTTCGGCAGAACCCATTTCGTATCCTTCGTATTTGTTTTTGCTTTCTAGTAAAGTAGTAGCTTTCAATTTTTTGTCATACAATACTGATTTGGAAGGTGTAGAATGATTTGAAAATTCATCAAAAATCCAATTGCCATCACTAGAAATAACCACATTGTGAACGCCTTGATCTTTGGTGATTAGCGTTTGCTTTCCTTTTAAATTGACTTTATAGACTAACATGTTGGTGCCGTTTTCACCAGTCGCTTTGAAATAAATTTCGGTTCCTGTTGGGTTGGTGCCGATGATTTCTCTTGCAGGGAATTTATTAGCTGTTAATTGTTTGATTAATTTGCCGTCGATGGAATAATAGTACAAGTTTTGAAATCCGTCTTTTTCACTAAACCAGATGAAGTTATTGGAAGTAGCATTCGGAAAATAAGCATCGTGTTCTGGCTCTACCCATTTGGTGCTAGTTTCGTTTGATATTGTTTTGATAAATTGTCCAGAATTGGCATCGTAGAGATTCAAACACATATCATTTTGCGCACGATTTAATTCAGCAATGAGAATGAATTTTTCGTCTGGCGACCAAGATAAGTTGGTTAAATAATCGTCGGTGTTGTTTCTTGGTGCAATTAAAATTGTTTTTCTTGTTGCTAAATTGAAGATTCCAACTTTTGGTTTTTCTGATTTTTGACCAATCATAGGATATTTGATATTTACCAATTTCCCTGGTGTTTCGTTGATATCTAATATTGGATAATCGGCAACTTCGGTTTCGTCTTTTTGGTAAAAGGCCAAATAGGTTGATTTTGGTGACCAGAAAATACCGTTTTTAATTCCGAATTCATTTCGTGAAATGGATTGTCCTGAGACAATGTTTTTATCGGAATTTGCAGTAATTGCTACTTTCCCCATTTTATTGTTGAACCAATACAGATTGTTTTCCACCGTATACGCTAGATTTTGCTTGGCTTTATCGAAGGTTTGGTTTTCGCCATTTTCGCCTGACTCTTTTATGCCTTGCCCTGTTTTTGAAGTCAAAGAATAATTGAAGTATTTCCCGTTTTCAGAAACCAAAATAGTGTTAGTATCTATCCATTGTGTTCCTACAAAGTTTTTTAATTTCGTTCCTAATGCCGAATTGATGTCCGCCAAAGTCACTAATTCTTTTGCTTTAGAGTCGGTTGTGGTTGCCGCCATCATTTTGGTAAATGTTTCGGTGTAATAAACGTAGTTGTTGGTGTTCGGAATCCATTGAAATCCAGCTAATTTATCAGCACCAAACTTACGTCCTTGCTGTAAAACACTTTCTTCTAAAGTGATTTTTTTTAATTGCCCAAAGGAAGTTAAGGCAATGAATAATGTAAATAAAAGTACAATCTTTTTGTTCATAATCGATTTGTTTGTTGCGGTAAAGATATAAAAAAAGGATACGGTTTAGTTAGACTAACGTTCGTATCCTTTGTTACATTATAAATAAAGAGGAGCAGATTTTGGCTACTATATAGCCAAACATTTTTTTGAAAAATAATTGCGATTTACTCTGCCGTCGTTGGATCAATAGTTGCAAAAACTTCATTCACAGCATTCGCAGGAAAACCTCCTTGTTTGGCGTGTTCGCGAACCATTTCTTCATTTGGTGCAATATAAGTGCAATAAATTTTGTCATTTGTAACAAAACTACTGAGCCATTGTATTTGAGGGCCCATATTGCTTAATACACCACAAGAGGTTTGTGATATACCTTTTAATTGTTCTGGAGTTAGATTACCAGCTCCTGGAATTTCTCTTTCTATTACATATTTTGGCATAATATAGCGTTATTTATTCCTACTTGTTTGGCTTTTCGGATGTGCCCCGTTTTTTTGAATGGTATCTGGTTTCCATTTGATTTTGAAGGATACAAAGCTACAAAAAACAATTAGAATTTTTAAGAATTATGAGTTTTAAATTTTCAGAATTGTGTAAGTAAAGCGTGTTAAAAAAACTACTGCTAATAATCGGAAGACTATCAGCAGCAGTTGTAACTTATATAAAATGGGTTTCTAATTAACTATTTCCTTCTTCATTCTCCTTATCCAAATATTCCTGAACAATTTCAATGGCATTGGTTACTACGTCACTTAAAGCTGTGATGAAACTTCCGTCTTCGGCGCTGTTGATGGCGTGTTTAATCGCTTCGACTTCTCTTTTAATGATTTCTGTAGTAACATTTTTTCCCGATTCGGCGATGCCTTCCATGATGAGTCCGATGATTTCTTCTTCGGTTCGTCCACGTAAGTGTTTCTCTTGACGAATAATAATATGGTCGAACATTCGCGCTGCAATCGTTGCACACTCTTTAATGTCTTCGTCGCGTCGGTCTCCAACTCCGGCAATAATTCCAATTTTTTTAGTAGCATCAACACTCGATAAAAATTCTTCAATACCTTTATAACCCGAAGGATTGTGTGCAAAGTCAATCAACACTTTGAATTTTTTGAACTCGAATATGTTCATTCTACCAGGCGTTTGTGCAGCACTCGGAATAAATGTTTGTAATGATAAACTAATATCGTCCGTTTTAAATCCTTGTAAATAAGCAGCTAAAGTTGCCGCTAATACATTCGCAATCATAAATCGTGCTTTTCCTCCCATAGTTAACGGTACGTGAGTGGCGCGTTCGACTCTAATTTTCCATTCGCCTTTTTTGATAGTGATGAATCCGTTTTCGTAAACGGCTACAATTTTACCAAGTTTGGAGAACTCTTTCACTTTTGGATTGTTTTCATCCATACTGAAATAGGCAATATTGCAACTCAGTTCGTTAGCAATTTTCAAACATTGATCGTCTTCGGCATTTAGAATTGCCCAACCGTCTTTGCGCACACTTTTTACAACTGTCGCTTTTACACGAGCCAAATCGTCTAAAGTATGAATATCAGATAGTCCTAAGTGATCTTCTTGGATGTTGGTAATTATGGCGATATCACAACGACTGAAACCCAATCCAGAGCGAAGAATTCCGCCACGAGCGGTTTCTAAAACAGCAAATTCTACTGTTGGATCTTTCAAAATATATTCGGCAGAAACGGGTCCGGTTGTATCGCCTTTTTCCATCATGTGATTTTGAACGTAAATTCCGTCAGAAGTGGTGAAACCAACTTTGTATCCATTGTTTTTTACAATGTGAGCTAAAAGTCGCGTAGTGGTCGTTTTTCCATTGGTTCCTGTGATGGCAATAATCGGAATGCGACTTGGTTTTCCTGGAGGATATAACATATCGATAACCGGAGCGGCAACGTTTCTTGGCAAACCTTCCGATGGTGCTAAGTGCATACGGAAACCAGGTGCAGCATTGACTTCTAAAATACAACCGCCGTTTTCTTTTAGTGGTTGCGTTAAGTTTTCTGCCATGATATCTACACCACAAACGTCTAAACCAATCACACGAGAAATGCGTTCACAAAGGAAAATATTTTCAGGATGCATTAAATCGGTTACGTCTACAGATGTTCCTCCCGTACTTAAATTGGCAGTCGATTTTAAATAAACAACTTCGTCTTTTTTAGGAACAGTTGCTAAGGTGTAATTTAATTTTTCTAGCAAATCGGTAGTGTCTCTATCGACATCGATTTGGGTTAAAACATTTTCGTGTCCGTAACCTCTTTTAGGATCGAGATTGGTTTCATCAATTAATTGTTGGATGCTTTGTTTGCCATCGCCTTTTACGTGAGCGGGTTCTCGTTTGGCAGCAGCAACTAATTTGTTGTCGATGACCAAAACTCTAAAATCAAAACCCGTAATAAATTTTTCAACGATAACGCGGTGACTATATTTTTTAGCATACGCAAGGCCTTCAACGGCATCTTCCCATTTTTTGACATTGATGGAAGCTCCTTTTCCATGGTTTCCGTCCAATGGTTTTATAACGATTGGATAGCCAATTTTATTTATTACTTCTTTTAAATCTTCATCGTCTACACAAATGCCGCCATTTGCAACCGGAATAGAAGCAGCGTCGAGCATTTTTTTAGTTTGCTCCTTATTACAAGCGATATCTACAGCAATGCTACTGGTTTTACAAGTTATTGTGGCTTGAAAACGCATTTGGTTGATACCATAACCCAACTGCACGAGCGAATTGGTTCCCAACCGAATCCACGGAATATCGCGAGCTACGGCTTCTTCAACGATACTTCCGGTGGAAGGACCAAGTCGAACACGCTCTCTAATTTCCCGCATTTTCTGAATGTCGGCTTCTAAATCGTAATTGGTTCCATCAATTAAAGATTGTGCAATATTTACCGCACTTTCGGCGGCGAACATTCCTACGTTTTCTTCGGTGTAGCTAAAAACCACATTGTATATTCCGGGTGTTTTGGTTTCACGGGTTCTACCGAAACCTGTTTCCATTCCGGCTAAGGTTTGAATTTCGAGTGCGATGTGTTCAATTACATGACCCATCCAAGTGCCTTTGTCGATACGCATAAAAAAACCACCGCGACAACCTTCAGAGCAACGGTGTTCAATCATAGTGGGAAACATAGCTTCTATTCGTTCACGAAAACCTTCAATTTTGTTGGTTGGACGCTCCTCCATTTCTTCTAAATCCAAACGCATTTGGATTAATTTCTTTCTTTGTACACTCCAAATATTTGGTCCACGTAACGCTTGAATTTTATCGATTTTCATATAATAAAGTATTGTATTTTTGATAAGGTTGTAATGAATTTGTTAAAAATAAAAAATATTTGTTACTCTGAAACATTTTTGATGAGAAAAAGTGTGTTTTTTATTGGAATTGTAGTGTTGCTGTTGATTTTTAGATTGTTAGATTTTTGACTTCCAATGGTTTTTTACACAGAGATGCACAGAGGAAGCACAGAGATTATGGAGTTTTATTATAGGAAGTGTTGAAAGAACTCTTACTAATGCGTCTTTCCCGAGCATGTGGACACGATGGTTTACCCGAACTGGCGAAACAAATCTATGTGTTGAAAATGTGAACTTGCTTCGTCAATTTTTTTTGCACAGAGGTTCACGGAGAATGCACAGAGATTTTGGAGTTTTATTTTGAGAAGAGTATTATGTTTTCTACTACTGCGTGTCTTTCCGCGCATGCGGGAATCCATGCATGAGAAAATAGATTCCCGCCCGCGCGGGAAAGACGCAATCATAGCATTAAGGTCTAAGCTAGTCTAAGTAGTCTAAGCAAGAGTTCGGAGAAGCAATATACGTCTATTCTAGCCCCGATTGAAGGAAACATCGCGTGTGACTGAAAGCGGGACAATTGTTGAAAAGTACACAATAAGTTTTGCTTCAAAAAGCCTAAATTGATTTGCGTAGTATTAAGAAATCGTTATTTTTACAGCATGAACATACGAGGAAAATTAATAATAATAGGCGGAGCTGTCGATAAAGGCAGTTTTACTGAAACCGATTTGGACAAGAATAAGCCACAAAATTTAAATTTTTTTGAAGCGGGAATTTTGAAACGGCTGATTAAGGAATCGCCAAAGCAAGAATTATCTAGAGTTGAAGTAGTGACTACGGCATCGAAAATT
>JAYVFV010000218.1:0-2947 GCA_043772885.1 Flavobacteriales bacterium | reverse complement strand
ACAATGGTAAACATAAAATACGACTAGCAATCGATTCTGAAATTGGCATTTCTTTCCCTTTTACATACGGAATAGTATTTAATGATGGATAAAAATAGCGTCTCGGTATGATGTCTTGTTTTATTAATGCTGCTTCAACTTTTAGCAAAGTAGCTTCCGAATCAAAGATTACAGGATAATAGCTGTAATTCCATTTTGTTTTTTCTCTTATTTTTAGAGCATTTATTTTTGCAAAATCAAGGTGAGAATTATAGTAGTCAACTACTTTTTTCCTTTCTGTAAAAATGAAATCTAATTTTTCATAAACTGCTAATCCCATAGCGGATTGCAGTTCGGAAATTTTAGCATTAATCCCCAATCCGTGAAAATCTAACGGGCCATTATGTCCGAAGTTGTGACTGTAAAATAGTTTATTATAGGTTTCGTCATCGTTGCAGAACATTGCACCACCTTCGCCAGTGTGAAATATTTTTGTAGCATGAAAACTACAGGTACTCACATCTCCAAAATTAAAAATAGATGCGTCATCATAGGTTACACCAAAACAATGTGCGGCGTCATAAATGACTTTCAGATTGTGTTTTTTAGCAATTTTTTCAATGGCTTCGAGATGACACGGATTTCCAAAAACATGTGTAGCTAAAATTGCTGTGGTTTTGCGGGTAATAGCACTTTCTATTTTTAATTCGTCAATGGTAAGATATTCTGGATGAATGTCTACAAAAACGGGTGTGCAATTTTCCCAAACAATAGCCGCAGAAGTAGCCACATAAGAAAATGGTGTTGTAATAATTTCACCATTATTACCAAATAACTTGAGTGCTATTTGTAATGGAATGGTTCCGTTGGTAGTGATTACAATGTTGTTAATGTTATAATCGGTTTTAATTTTTTGTTCTAATTCTAAGGTTAATTCGCCACGATTGGTAAGCCATACTTTATCCCAAGCTCTTTTTAAATAGAAATTGTATTTTTCTATTGAAGGCAAAAAAGTTTTTGTTACTGTAATCATTATGAAATTATTTTTGAATCAATAAATCCATTTTTTTTGACAAATACTAATTCTACCAACCACAATACATTAGGCGTAAATGGTCTGTTTAAGTCGGTTATTTCAAACAATCGGTAATTGTTTTCATCCATAAAATTCATTAATTTTAGGAAACTATTGGAAAATATTTTGTTTACGACACCAGCTTCTACCATAAAAACTTCTGTTTTCCCCAAGTAATCGGAAGCACCTTTTAGTACTTCTATATCCAACCCTTCTGCGTCAATTTTGATAATATCAGGAACGGGTAATTTGCTATCTGATAATAAATCGTTTAAGGTTACAACTGGAATTTCGATTTGTTTAAAGCCTTCTTTTTCAGCTTCTTCTTTAGTATATCGAAACGAACAACTATCGTCTCTATCTACAATTGTAAAGTTAAAACTTCCTTTTTTTTCACCAGCACCAACGGGATAAAAATTGATTTTACTGTTATTTTCTAATAAATCCAACATCGAATCTTTTAACCAACCTTGCGGCTCCAATAAAGTATAGTAAGCATCCGGAAAATGGCGTAACGCTTCTCTCGTCCATGTGCCATGATTGGCACCAATATCAACAATATGTTTTGGTTTAAAACCAAATTGATTTAACGTATTGTAAAAATTTAAGAGTAAATCATCTTTTTCATTTTTCCCTTCTTTGTTTCTTTTGTAGCCAAGCTTCAAAAAAATCGATTCCATTATTTTCATCGTATGAATTTATAATTACTACTAGTCATTAATGCACTATCACTTTTTACAAAAATAGTGATATAACATTTATAACTATAATTTATCAGTAATAAAGCTTTTTATTTTTTGAAATAGGTGTTGCTTTTTATAGGTTCCTTTTGTTTTTTCGATTTGTATTTGAAGGTAATGTTGCGTTTTTGAATCAAAATTTGGCATAATTTCTTCTAAAAAATTAATCCAAATTTGTGAACGTTCTTCTTGTTTTTTCGAAGACCAATACGAAGTATTATGCACCCTATAATTAGCCATCAACTCATTGATACAATAGATGTTTCCGTGACGGCTGTTTAATAAATGTAAAAAATAGTCGCCCACTGGAGCTTTGTAAAAATAATCGGGAAATTTTTCAAATAAATTATTTCGATAAACAACCGAGCAAGTATGAATATAATTTCCTTTTGCTAAATTTTTTATCGTTGTTTTTTCTGGAGCTTTTTTTGTTATAGTATCTTCAACAATGGTTCCGTTGTCATCGATATTAACATGATGAAAGCAAATAGAAAAGTCTTTGTTTTTTTCTAAAAAATCGACTTGTTTTTGCAGTTTATTTTCGTCTGTCCAATAATCATCACCTTCACATAAGGCAATATATTTTCCAGAACAATTGGCTATTGCGTTGGTGAAATTGGGCATCATTCCCATATTTACGTCATTGTTTAAGAATTTTATTTTATGTCCGTTTGGATGAGAAGTAATGTATTCTTCAACAATTAATGTGGTACTGTCGGGTGAATTGTCGTTGGCAATTATCAGTTCAAATTCAAAATTAGTCTTTTGCATCAACACTCCATCAATAGCTTGTTTAAGATATTTTTCATGATTATAGGTAATCATACAAATGCTAACTATCATAAGTAATTTGTTTTAATTTAACTATTTCAGTTGTCTTTTATTGGCGATTTTATCCCAAAGTAATACAAAAAAACTTTTTACAGGATACTGATTTCGCATGAAATTAATGGTCGAAAAATAATACGCTTCTATTTCGCCAAGGTTATTTTGAAAGATTTTATAATTTGGATTTTCTAAACTACTAAATGCTTTATTTTTTTTATACGAATCAGTAATTTTTTTCAGTTTAATTTTAAAATTATGAAATTTTATATTTTTGTTATCCAAATTAAAGACTTCAGTAAAATTTTGTTTTTCATTTTCGTTTTTA
>JAYVFV010000217.1:0-8451 GCA_043772885.1 Flavobacteriales bacterium | reverse complement strand
CATGCCAACGTCAACGTCTCCGGGTCACGCGTCCATCTACACCGGAACAACACCAGCTGTACACGGGATTATGGGCAACGATTGGTTTAATAGAACGCTTGGAAAAAAAATGTATTGTACCGATGATAAAGGAGTGAGTTTGCTTGGCGATGGAAAAAAGGAGGAAGGTGAAATGTCTCCCAAAAATCTTTTGTCATCAACTATTACTGATGAATTAAAACTGGCAACCAATTTTAAAGGAAAAGTTATTGGCGTGAGTTTGAAAGATAGAGGTTCCATTCTTCCTGCCGGACATTTTGCCGATTGGGCGTTTTGGTATAGTGATACTGGAAGCTTTATTTCGAGTACATTTTATGGCGCTAAATTACCCGATTGGGTGACGCAATTCAATAACGAAAAGCATTATTTGCCTTACCTCAATAAAGGTTGGAATTTATTGAAACCAATCACTACTTACGATGAAAGTTTTCCCGATGACAATCCTTACGAAAGTGAATTGTTTGGAGCCAAGCCTGTTTTTCCATACGATTTAAATAAAATGTTTGAGAAAAATGGCGCGAATATATTCCGATCCATTCCTTTTGGTAATGATTTTCTAGAAGAATTTGCCGAAAAAGCTATTGAAAAAGAAGCATTAGGAAAAGACGACGTTACTGATTTCTTGGCATTGAGTTTTTCTGCAACCGATTATATTGGTCACGACTTCGGTACACGTTCTATGGAACTTCAAGATACGTATTTGCGTTTGGATTTAAACATAGCTAACTTTTTAAATTATTTAGATAAGACAGTTGGGAAAGGAAACTATTTGGTTTTTCTGACTGCTGATCACGCTGCAGCGGAAACACCAAAATTCCTTAAGAAAAATAAATACAATGTCGATAACATTGAAACAAAGACTATTCGTTCGGCATTAAAAGATTTTTCGATAGCTACTTTCGGAGAAAATTTAGTACTAGATTATACCAAGTTTAATCTGCATTTTAATAAAGAAATTATCAAAACAAAAGCATTGGATTTGAAAGTAGTAAAACAAGCTTTTAAAGACTTTTTGATGACGCAAGAACAAGTTAGAAGAGTGTATACCGAGGAAGAAATTTTGGCAAACACAGGTGCCGACTATTTTTTAAATTGTATTGCAAAAGGATTTGATGTTACTCAAAATGGTGATTTAGTAGTTTTAGACAAACCGGGATACATTGAAGGAAAAGCAGCAGGAACAGAACATTCAGCACCTTACACTTATGATACTCACGTGCCTTGTTTGTTTTACGGATGGCATATCAATAAAGGACAATCTTATGATAAAAAAGTAATTACCCAAATTGCACCTACATTAGCACAACTGCTAAAAATAACTTTACCTAATAGTACGGAAAGTGAAGTTTTGTTAGAAATTTTAGATAAGTAATTACAAAGAGGTGTTAATTATTCCGATTGACTTTTCTATCTTTTCGATTTTTAGTATCTTGGCTAAAATGAAAAGCCATGAAATTTACGAATCCAATTCCGCATCACCCTATCGGCAGAAGTTCCCAATTAGTTTACAAGCGACACATAAAAGATTTTATTCTGATTTGTATCGGAATAACAATGGCTAGTATCGGATTAAAGGAATTCTTATTGCCCAATGATTTTCTTGATGGCGGCGCCATGGGTTTATCACTATTGACCGAGATGATGACCGGAGTGGAATTATCGATTTTAATAGTGGTTATAAATTTGCCTTTTATCATCATCGGAGCCAAACAAATTTCGATGGAGTTTGCCATCAAAAGTGCTTTAGCCATTCTCGCACTTTCGTTATTGGTTCACTTTATTTCGGTGCCAACAATTACAGAAGATAAATTATTGATATCGGTTTTTGGAGGATTTTTTCTAGGTGCCGGAATCGGATTTACCATTCGTGGTGGAGCAGTAATCGACGGAACCGAAGTTTTAGCGATTTACATTAGTAAGAAAACCAGTCTTTCTGTTGGCGATTTCATTGCTCTTTTTAATGTTGTTTTGTTTACATTTTCGGCATTGTTAGTCAGTGTTGAAACGGCTATGTATTCGATGTTGACCTATTTCGCAGCGTCAAAAACTGTCGATTTTATTATTAACGGTATCGAAGAATACATTGGCGTGACCATAATTTCTAGAAAAGCAACCGAAGTAAAAGAAGCAATTGTCGTTAAATTAGGAAGAGGAGTTACCGTCTATAATTCAGAAAGTGGTTACGGAAAAAAAGGTGTGAGTTACAACGAAAATAAAATTCTGTTCTGTGTTGTAACAAGGTTAGAAGTCACACGACTTTTACTCGAAATAGATAAAATAGACGAAGAAGCTTTTGTGGTACAAAATTCTATAAAAGACACTAAAGGCGGCATGATTAAAAAAAGACCGTTGCATTAATAAACCACGAATTATTTCCTTTTCAAGTTCTAAAAAATCAACCACGAATTACACAAATTAGCACGAATTAATTTGTGAAAATTTGTGTAATTCGTGGTTGATTTTAAACATCAATCATAATCTGATTGTGTAACAAATCTTCTAGAGTTTCTCTTTTGCTTATCAAATGTCCTTTTCCGTCTTTCCATAACACTTCGGCTGGTTTAAAGCGGGAGTTGTAATTGGATGCCATCGAAAAGCAATACGCACCAGCATTTTTAAAACATAAAATATCGCCTTCGTGAATTTCAGCAATTCGTCGGTTGTTTGCAAAAGTGTCGGTTTCGCAAATATAACCTACAACAGTATAATAGCGATCTTTTCCTTTTGGATTGGAAATATTTTCAATAGTATGTTGCGAACCATAAAACATCGGACGAATTAAATGATTGAATCCGCTATCAATACCAGCGAAAACCGTTGAGGTAGTTTGTTTTACCACATTTACTTTTGCTAAGAAAAATCCGGCTTCACTTACTAAGAATTTTCCAGGTTCAAATGCCAATGTCAACTCGCGACCGTATTCTTTTTCGAATGCTAAAAATCGCTTCGTAAGTTTTCTGCCCAATTCTTCAATGTTGGTTTCTATGTCTCCTTTTTTATACGGAACTTTAAATCCGGAACCAAAATCTAAGAAATCTAAGTTTTTAAATTGTTTTGCTGCATCAAATAATATCTCCGATGCATAAAGGAAAACTTCGATATCTAAAATATCAGAACCCGTATGCATGTGAATTCCGTTGATGTGCATTTTGGTGTTTTCAACAATTCGTAAAATATGTGGAATTTGATAAATCGAAATTCCAAATTTACTATCGATATGCCCCACAGAAATATTCTCGTTTCCACCAGCCATAACGTGTGGATTGATTCGGATGCAAACAGGAACTTTTGGATATTTTGCTCCGAAATGTTCTAAAACAGAAAGATTGTCAATATTGATTTGAACACCTAATTTGGCGACTTCTTCAATTTCTTCAAAGGAAACACCATTAGGAGTGAATATGATTTTATCGGGAGTGAAACCAGCGTGTAATCCTAATTGCACTTCTTGAATGGAAACGGTATCCAAACCAGATCCTAAATTTCTTAGTAAATTTAATATGGAAATATTTGACAATGCTTTCATAGCATAATTGATGCGTAGTTTTTCAACTTTAGAAAAAGCAGCAGTCAATCGTTGGTATTGTTTTTCTATAGTTGCAGCATCATAAACATATACCGGATTTCCAAATTCTTGGGCAAGGGCGAGTAATTCTTGTGGTTGCATAACTTTTTTTTGCAAAGCTATTGTTCCAAACCCTTAAATCCAAAGAAAAAAGTAACAGAATTCATCCATTTTGAAAGTTAATGTGCTATTTTTTTTCAATGCGATTCTAATCTAGCCCTGACCGAAATGGAAATCCTTTTTGTGAGGAACGAACAAAAAGATTGCAATGTAAGGCAGGAAAATGGAAACCAAAAAAGCCCAAGCCATTAGCTTCTAATAATTCTTTAAATAAATCTACTAAATTGGTATTCATTTCTTTTAGGATTCATTCTATTTAATTACTTTTGTGACTCGAAAACAGACAAAATACTACATATGAACATTCACGAATATCAAGGAAAAGAAATATTAGCAAGTTATGGCGTACGTGTGCAACGCGGAATCGTTGCAAACAATCCAGTTGAAGCATTAGCTGCAGCGAAGCAATTAACAGCAGAAACAGGTACAGGATGGCACGTTATTAAAGCACAAATTCACGCTGGTGGAAGAGGAAAAGGTGGTGGAGTGAAGTTGGCTAAAAGTTTAGATCAGGTAACTGAAATTTCTGAACAAATTATTGGGATGATGCTTATAACACCTCAAACGCCTCCACAAGGGAAAAAGGTGCACAAGATCTTAATTGCAGAAGATGTGTATTATCCTGGAGAAAGTGAAACAAAAGAGTTTTATATGTCGGTTTTGTTAAACAGAGCGACTGCTAAAAATATGATTGTGTATTCTACTGAAGGTGGAATGGATATCGAAGAAGTGGCAGAACACACACCGCATTTGATTTTTAATGAAGAAATAGATCCAGCTGTTGGTTTACAAGGATTTCAAGCAAGAAGAATTGCTTTTAACTTGGGACTATCTGGAGTTGCATTTAAGGAAATGGTGAAATTTATCGAATCGTTATACAATGCGTATATTGGTTCGGATGCGTCGATGTTTGAAATCAATCCAGTTTTAAAAACCTCTGACAATAAAATTATGGCTGTGGATGCCAAAGTGAATATCGATGATAATGCGTTATACCGTCAGCCAAAATATGCTGAAATGCGTGATGTTAGAGAAGAAAATCCAATTGAAGTAGAAGCTAAAGAAGCTGGCTTGAACTATGTTGACCTTGACGGAACTGTAGGTTGTATGGTAAACGGCGCTGGTTTAGCAATGGCAACAATGGATTTGATTAAATACGCCGGATTTGAGCCAGCAAATTTCTTAGACGTTGGTGGAACTGCCGATGCAAAACGTGTCGAATTAGCATTTAGAATCATCTTAAAAGATCCCAACGTTAAAGCTATTTTAATCAATATCTTTGGTGGAATTGTTCGTTGTGACCGAGTAGCACAAGGAGTTGTAGATGCTTATAAAAATATGGGTGATGCTATAAAAGTACCAATCATTGTGCGTTTACAAGGAACTAACGCTGAAATTGCAAAAGAATTAATTGATAATTCGGGAATGCCTATTTTATCGGCTACACAGTTTCAAGAAGCAGCAGATCAAGTACAAAAAGCGCTTTCTTAATTAGAAGTAAAAACTATATAAAGAAAATCCCGAGTGTAACGCTCGGGATTTTTTATTTAATTAATTGGTAATCTCTTATCAATAAATTAGTAGAGAGATTTAATCGAACAGTAAGATTTCTAATCATTTCGGTAGTCAATTTTCTTTTTTTATTTAGAATTTCAGAAACCCTACTTTTTGTACCAATTTCGTTTACCAAATCAATTTGTTTTAGATTCATTTCTTCCATTCTTATTTTTATAGCTTCAATGGGGTCTGGAGCTTCAATAGGAAAATGTTTGTTTTCATATTCATCAACAAGGATGGCAAGAATTTCCAATTCATCACTTTCAGGGGTTCCTGCTTTAGCGTCAAATATTTTTTCAAGTCTTTTTAAAGCTACTTGATAATCTTGTTCTGTTTTTATTGGTTTGATATTCATTTTTTTTTGTTAAATAGTGTTTGCATCAATTTTATCATATTCAGCATGAGTTCCAACAAATCGTATGAAAATTAATTGTCTTTCAAAGTTGAATTTTGCAATCAATCGATAGGTATTTCCTTTAATGTTGAATACAATTCTACCGTCTTTTAAAATACTTGCATTTGCATAGTTTTGCTTAACTTCATTTGGAGTTTTCCAATTTGCATTGATAGCAGTTTCATACCAAGTTTTTAAATATTGCTCGCAATCAGGATGTAATTCCCAATAATCTCGTAATGTTCCTTTAGAAAAAATTCTGGTCATGGCTTATATAAAGCACAAATGTAATAAAAATTCCCAAATCGAGAACTTTATTTCATTTTTATTAGATAATAATTATTTTGGATGTTTTTCGAGGCAACTTTTTGTTATATTTTTTTGAGCCAAGCTTTGTAAGTCATTTCAAATTTGATTTCTTTTCCATGCATTCCAACATTTAGCCAACCTTGCTTTTTATAAAAAACTTCGGCTCTAGTGTCTGGTGCGGTTCCGAGCCAAACGATTTCTTTGGTTTGTGAAAAATACCAGTCGAGCATTAGTTTGTGAAGTTGCTTACCAATTCCTTTTTTATCGTGATTTGGATGAACAAACAAAGCCCAAATGTTATTTTCTTTGAGGTCGACTATGGAAAATCCGACGATTTTATTGTCGATTTCACAAACCCAACCTTTTCCTCTTTCCAATAGAAATTCGTTGTAATCTTCATCCTTTATCACATTGGGATTTGACAAAGTGTTTTCCTTCACCGCGTTTCTGACAATTTGTAACTGTTGGATATCTCTGATATTGGCTTCTCTAAAAATCATTTTTTCAGGATATCGTCAATAATTTTTAAATGATGTTGTGTATGAATTTCGATGAAAGTGAAAGCTTGTTTTAAATTCAATTTTCCAATATAAGGATGGATGAAATTTGTTTTTGGATCCATTGATCCCATTTCCTGAATTAAAAAACGTGCAGTTTTTAGCTGACGTTCTATAGATGTAGTAGTAATTTCATCGAATGATTGCACTGCTTTTGGGGCTCTGGCTTTACCTCTTGGAATTCTTTTGATGAATAAGAAATAATCTCTTTTTAAATTAAAATTCCATTTGTAATTGGTATCCGATTTTTCTAAAACAGTAGCAACACTATTGATGACTTTTAACGAATGATCTAAATGCCAAGCAACATTACTTTTAGAAACACGTTCATTGATAACTTCATAAAATGCTATATTAGATTCTACTTTCTGAAGTAAATCGGCCATTTTTGTCATAGTAGATTAGCTTTTTTTCTTACCGTTTTTGTACTGTATTTTTTCAACGATTTCAATCTTCTTTGCTGGTTTTTTATCTTTGAATTTTGGATTGGAAGTAGGCTTTTTTTTGAAATTCTTCACTGTTGATGAAGTAAGTTTAGCTGCGCTCCGTTCGGCTTCGCCTCGGGTTTTTGCTTCAAAAGGTTTGTCAGATGTACCAGTTGCTACCTTTTTCGCAGCAATATTCTGTTTGACTTCGCTTTGATTTTTCTTGATAACATCCATAGCGTTTTTAGGATTTTCCTTCGTTCCACGTAAGTGAATTACCAATCCGTTAAGGAAATTACGTAATACTTGGTCGCCACATTCCATGAAATTAGGATGATCTTCATTGCGGAAAAGATTCCCAATTTCCCCTTTTGACATTCGGAAATCAACTAATTCTAAGATTTCTACTATTTGATCGTCACGTAGTTGTAATGCTACACGTAGTTTTTTGAAGATATCGTTATTGTTCATTTTTTTAGTGCTGAGTAACTGAATTGTTTTGAAAAGTCAAAGATACAGTTTTTTAATTCCTTCGTCATTTTTTTTACTACTTATGCGTTGGTGTTTTGTTTGTATTTTAGATTCCAAAAAAGCAATTTCAAGGTAATTATTTTTTTAATTTTAAAAAAAAGAATATTTTAGCTGAAAATAAAAATTTGATGGACACTAAAGCAGAAAAAATAAGTTTATTATCGGATATGATTGCCTTTGCGATTGTAGATGGTGAATTGCATGAAAGAGAGTATTTATTTCTTTCTATTATAGCTGTAGAACTTGGAATTTCTAAAGAAGAATTAAAGCAACTTTTTCACGAAGAAAACCGTAGTGAAATCCTCAAAAGCGAGTTTGAACGCATACAGCAATTTTACCGTTTGGCTTTGTTAATGCACTGCGATGGTGTTTTGCACGAAAGAGAGCAAACGAAAATTCATGAAATAGGAATCAATATGGGATTGAATCCTTTTGCCATAAGACGCGTTTTAAAAGCAATGGAACAATCGCCAACAAGTATGGTTTCCCCAGAGTTTTTATTGGAAGTTTTTCAAGAACAATTGAATTAAGATTAGATTCGTTCTTGTAAATTCTTAATCTCATCTCGTAATCGTGCTGCTTGCATAAAATCCAAGTCCTTTGCTGCTTTTTCCATGGCTTTTCGGGCATCACGGATTTTCTTTTCGATTTCGGGTTTGGATAAGTACAAACTTTCAGGTTCTGCAGCTTTTAAAACTTGGTTTTCGTAGTATTGTGTGGAAACCGAATTGTAACTCAACGCATTTCCTAAACTTTTGTTTAACGCTTTTGGAGCTAAATTGTGTTCCGTATTGTAAGTGATTTGTTTTTCTCTTCTATATGTAGTTTCATCCATCGTTTTTTGCATACTGTTGGTGATTTTATCCGCATAAAAAATGGCTTTTCCGTTCACGTTACGAGCAGCTCGTCCAACGGTTTGTGTCAGCGATCGATGACTTCTCAAAAATCCTTCTT
>JAYVFV010000216.1:0-2969 GCA_043772885.1 Flavobacteriales bacterium | reverse complement strand
AAACATGCCACATGGTAATTACATCGAAAGAATTGTTTTCTAATTCCGACAGCTGATTCACAAATGAAACTCCTTTTTTTATGGCAATTGCTTTTGCTTTTTCGCTCGGTTCGATTCCGGTTGTTTCCCAACCGTCATTTTTGGCGACAGATAAAAAATCGCCAACTCCAGCACCAATATCTAAAATTTTTCCTTTTTCGCTTTGAGAATTAATTAGTTTCAATTTGTTTTTTAAGGCGATTCCTTTTACAAATTGATACATCTTTTCAAACAACGAAGTTTTTCCATCGGTATGTGAAATATAATCTTTGCTTTCGTAATAACTTGGTAGTTTTTCTAATGATGGTTGCGGATGCGTGATTAACATATCCAATTCAGAATCGTAAAGTAACTCGAATGTTTCTCCCGAAACCGAATAATCTTTTACTTTTAAAAAGGGTTTTGTATTTGATAAATTCATAAAATAGTTCTCAGTTTTTAGTCGCAGTTTACGGCTAAATCCGTTTATAATGTATAAATTGAAATATGTTTCACGTGGAACTTTTTTTTACTTAACTTTTTTTAGAAAATTGGAAACTGTCACTGAACACCTTTTTATCGTCCCATATGAATTAATAGTACCGAAACATCGCTTGGTGAAACGCCGCTAATTCGAGATGCTTGAGAAATCGTTATCGGTCGAATTTTACTTAATTTTTGCTTGGCTTCAATCGACATTGATTTGATTTTATTGTAATCGAAGTTTTCGGGGATTTTCACATCTTCCAAGCGTGTTAATTTATCGGCATTATTTCTTTCTTTTTCGATATAACCAGAATACTTAACTTGTATTTCGGCTTGTTCTAAAATCTCTCTGTCTAAGTTATTTTCGAAAACATAATTCGCCACTTTATCGAACTTTAAAAAATCCTCTAAATCAATTTGTGGACGTGAAAAAACTTTAAACATTTTGTCCGACTGATCCATTGGAGCACTTCCTTTGGCTTCTAAAACTGGATTTGCTTCTGTCATTGTAATGCTAGTTTCTTTAAAAAAAGCAACCATTTTATCACTTGCTGTAAATTTTTCTTCCATTCTACGCATTCTTTTTTCGGAAGCCAAACCTATAGCGAATGATTTTGGTGTTAATCTATTGTCGGCATTATCTTGTCGTAGAAGCGTTCTGTATTCAGCTCGAGAAGTAAACATTCGATACGGTTCTTCTGTTCCTTTTGTGATTAAATCATCTATCAAAACGCCAATATACGCTTCGTCGCGCTTTAAAATCATTGGTTCTTGTTCTTTTACTTTTAATGCAGCGTTGATTCCAGCCATCAATCCTTGCGAAGCGGCTTCTTCGTATCCTGTAGTTCCGTTTATTTGTCCTGCGAAATACAAACCCTCAACTAATTTTGTTTCTAACGTATGTTTTAATTGCGTTGGTGGAAAATAGTCATATTCGATAGCATATCCAGGACGAAAGAATTTTACATTTTCGAATCCGGCAACTGAACGCAACGCTTTAAATTGAATGTCTTCTGGAAGCGATGTTGAAAATCCGTTTACATACACTTCAACCGTGTCCCATCCTTCAGGTTCTACAAACAATTGATGTCTTTCTTTATCTGCAAAACGGTTAATTTTATCTTCAATGGATGGACAATAACGCGGACCAATACTTTTTATTCTTCCATTAAACATTGGCGATCGATCAAAACCTTCTCGGAGAATATCGTGTACATCCAAAGACGTGTATGTCATGTGACACAACTTTTGCTTTGCTAATGGTTTTGTTTCGTCGGAATACGAGAATTTATCTGGTTTTGCATCGCCAGGTTCTTCAATCATTTTGGAATAATCTAGTGAGCGACCATCGACTCTTGGTGGCGTTCCTGTTTTCATTCGTCCCGATTCAAAACCAGCTTTTATTAAATCTTCTGTGATTCCGTATGCAGCACTTTCTCCAGCTCTTCCACCACCAAATTGCTTATCGCCAATATGAATTAATCCGTTGAGAAAAGTCCCGTTTGTTAGTATAACCGATTTGGCTTTTATTTCGATTCCGAGAGATGTAACAATTCCTTCAACTTTATTGTTTTTGATGATTAATCCTTTAGCCATTTCTTGATAGAAGTCGAGATTTGGCGTTCGTTCTAACATCAATCGCCATTCTTCTGAGAAACGCATTCTATCCGATTGCATTCGTGGCGACCACATAGCGGGACCTTTTGATTTGTTGAGCATTTTAAATTGCACAGCAGTTTTGTCGGAAACAATTCCAGAATAACCGCCCAACGCATCAATTTCACGAACGATTTGTCCTTTGGCAATTCCACCCATTGCCGGATTACATGACATTTGCGCTATGTTTTGCAAACTCATTGTTACCAATAAAGTCGAACAGCCCAAATTCGCAGACGCTGCTGCTGCTTCGCAACCTGCGTGACCTGCTCCAACTATTATAACATCGTAAGTATTGAACATTTTAGATTTTACTTTTGTTCCACGTGAAACAATTTAATTTTTTCGTCTTCTTTATCTCGCATTAAAACTTCATCATCTTCTGATTTATCCTTGTAACCACAGTAATGCAAGATGCCGTGAATGATCACTCTTTTGAGTTCTTCTTCAAAAGTAACATTGAAATCTTCGGCGTTTTCATGAACTCGTTCTATAGAAATGAAAACATCTCCGTGTAATTCATTTCCTACAGAATAATCAAAACTAATGATGTCTGTATAATAGTCGTGATTGAGGTATTGCTTGTTGATTTCAAGTATAAATTCGTCATCGCAAAAGATATAATTGATGTCGCCTTCTTTTTTACTTTCGGAAAGAATTACTCTTGAAATCCAATTAGAGAAAAGTGTTTCGTTGTCTAACTGGAAATCGATTTCGGAATTAAAACTAATCATTCGTCTTAAAATATTCTTGCACCTTTTGGTTGTAATTTTCGCGCAAAGGTAAGCTTTGTCGGTTTAATATTTCAA
>JAYVFV010000215.1:0-8538 GCA_043772885.1 Flavobacteriales bacterium | reverse complement strand
AGGTTTCGATATTCTAGAACAATTGGCTGCAAAAAATGGAAAAACGACGTCGCACATTATTTTTATAACAGCTCACGAACAATATGCTATTAAAGCCTTTCGATTTAGTGCGTTGGATTTTTTATTGAAACCCGTTGATCCAGACGAATTGAAAATTGTAATCGAAAAGATATATGGTGTGTTGGAAAAGAATAATGATTATGCCCACATCGATTTACTACTCGAAAATATTAGAAAAAAGGTAGATAACTTCAAACGGATTGCGCTTTCTAATTCGGATGGAATGCACCTCTTTGAAATTAGCGATATCATCCGATGTGAAAGTGAAGACAATTACACCAAATTTTATATCAAAAACAGCAAACCGATTCTGATATCCAAAACATTAAAAGAATACGAAGAGTTGTTAACCGAACACGGATTTGCAAGAGTACACCAATCGCATTTGATTAATCTGGCGTACTTGAAATCCTATATTAAAAAAGAAGGTGGGTATTTGATTATGGCAGACAATAGCAACATCCCAATATCGCAACGAAAAAGAGAACAATTACAGGAAATTTTGATAAAACATTTGAACCAATAACATACGAAACCATGAAAAAGCTACTTTACCTTTTATTGCTTATTTCAGCAATAGCAAATGCGCAGATCGTCAACATTCCGGATGTGAATTTTAAAGCGAAATTGCTGGCGGCTGATGTTACAAACCACATTGCTTATGGAAATGGCGGTTATATGAAAATTGACGCAAATAATGATGGACAAATACAGGAAACGGAAGTAAGTGCAGTAGATTCCCTTAATGTAAATGCTGCTAGTATCATCGACATGACCGGAATTTCAAGTTTTACTAATTTAAAAAAACTGAATTGTAAGAACAATCAAATAGTAAGTTTAGATCTTACTGCAAACACATTACTAAACGATGTTTATTGCGGCAATAATTCGCTCACTACTCTCAATGTAAGTGGGTTAAGTGTGCTGTTCCATTTGTTTTGTCAAAACAATCAACTGAGTACGCTTAATACAAGTGGATTGTCGCTGCTGTCTTTTCTTGATTGTTCAGGAAACCAACTAACGAATCTGGATGTCAGCAGTTTGACGTTTCTGGAAAATTTTTGGTGCCAGTTCAATTCCATCTCGTCACCATTGAACTTGAGCAATTTGATGAATTTGAATTATGTAGATTGTTCGTACAACCAAATTCCGTCCATAAATACAACCGGGACAAGTCAATTGGGTTACTTGAATTGCCAACACAATCAATTAAGCAATTTAAATCTAATGTCAAATTCCAATCTGGTAGAATTTGATTGTTCTTTCAATCAATTGGCGGCGCTTGACATCACTAACTCATATAACCTGTTTAACTTTAATTGTTCCAATAATCAGATAACGACTTTGGATGTCACTAATATGAACAATGCGGTTTATTTTTATTGTCACCTTAATTCACTGGCCAATTTGGATGTGAGTAATCTGACAAATCTGCAAGGGCTTTCTTTTGGGAATCCCGGATTAAGTCCTGTTCAGGTCAATACCTTACAAAACCTTACATTTTTAACGCTATATGGCGGAATACAGACTACGCTGGATGTCTCGGCTTTAATAAATTTAACTCAGTTTGGTATTAGGGATTCTTCAATTCAAACATTAGACTTTTCCCACAATACATTTCTAACAAGTATCGGCATTTTTTATAATCCTAATCTCACCTATGTTAATTTAAAAAATGGGCGGAATTACACCAATGGCATCTTTGTTTTTTTTAATGATTGCCCTAATTTATTGTACGTATGCGCAGAAGAAAGTTCTATCCCGGGATTGGCTACCATAAGTGGTGCTTTGGGTATGAATGCGAATCTTCAGGTTAATTCCTACTGCTCTTTTACACCCGGAGGAAATTATAACGCTATAACCGGAACAATGATTTTTGATGCCAACAATAACGGTTGCGATGTCTCGGATGCCCTGCAACCCAACATCAAAATCAACATTAACGACGGAACCAATCAAGGAGCAACATTTACTAATTATACAGGAAACTATACTTTTTATACACCAGCAGGAAGTTTTACTGTAACTCCAATTGTAGAAAATCCAACGTATTTTAATTTTTCACCAACTACTGCTACTATCCCTTTTGCCAACATCAACAACAATACAGCCACCCAAAATTTCTGTATTTCAGCAAACGGTGTCCACAATGATGTAGAAGTGGTGATTGCTCCAGTTACAAATGCGCGCCCTGGTTTTGATGCCACTTACAAAATAGTATACAAAAACAAAGGCAATCAAACGCTATCAGGAAATGTAGCATTGACTTACGATGATTCCGTTTTGGATTTTGTAAGCACTACAAGCCCACCAAGTGTACAAAGTACAGGAACGTTAAGTTGGAATTACACCAATTTACTGCCTTTTGAAAACAGAAGTTTTTATGTGACTTTAAATGTGAATTCTTCCGAAGAAACACCTGCTGTGAATATTAATGATGTTTTGAATTATGATGTCGCAATAACTCCAATTGCCAGTGATGAAAATCCATCAGACAATCAATTCACCTTTCATCAAACCGTAGTAGGTTCGTTTGATCCAAATGATATTGTTTGTATTGAAGGCAATATAGTGCCTCCATCAGAAATTGGAAATTACTTACACTATGTCATCAATTTCGAAAATACAGGAACAGCACAGGCAGAGAATGTTGTAGTTCGCACCGACATTGATCCAAATAAATTTGACGTGAATAGCCTCCAAATGTTAAACACCTCGCATAATGCGTATGTCCGTCAAACCGGAAACACAATAGAATTTATTTTTGAAAACTTAGCTTTGGAAACTGGTGGCCACGGAAATGTATTATTAAAAATTCGCTCTAAAGATAATCTGGTTACAGGCGATATGGTCTCCAATAGAGCTGGTATTTACTTTGATTACAACGCACCAGTTGATACGGGTTTTGCAAATACTACGTTTCAGATATTGAATAATTCAGTTTTTGAAGTTGATAATTCTATTGGGGTTTATCCAAATCCAACTTCTTCCATAATCAATATTCAAAGTAATGCTGCTTTAAAATCAATTCAGTTATATGATGTTATGGGAAGGTTGTTGCAAACTACTTTAGAAAATACTCCAAACGCAGTGATTGATATTTCACAAAAATCAAATGGAATTTATTTCTTAAAAATCACATCGGATAAAGGGAGTAAAGTAGCGAAAATTGTAAAGGAGTAATTACTAAAACAAAAATACCCAATAGGTTGAAATGACTTGTTGGGTGTTTTTGTTTTAATATTTAACATGATTTTCAAATTAAATAAGTGTTTTTTTAGTTGGTTTTTTTCTTATTTTTACTCGCTAAACAACGAACTACTTAACTATGAAAAAATACTACTTTTTAGCGCTCGCCCTTTTTGGGTTATTGCTAACGTCAAACGCACAAACATACATTCCAATTTATGATAATGTATTATTCTATGATGGATATGCAGGACTTGTAAGTAATCCCACAACACCCGATGTAGTGCGATTGAGAAATGATTTATTCACAAAAAAACTAACAGCCAATATACTATCTCAAATAGGAAGTACACTTGAGCTAAGTATATTAATCACTGCAGCTTGTGATAATTATGATCGAATCGGAAATGTAAATTTAGCATTAGTGCCAAAAAACTCATTAAGCTACAATCCAGCAACAACAAGCAGGATAGAATTAGGCAGATTTATTACACCTTTTATGAATAAAAACGTTCAACCAACTTCTGTTCCTTATTCTTTTATGGTCGACAATGTTACTAAAATCCTAAAGGATAGTTACCTGAATTCCATTTATGATTTTTGGATAGAATTGGAAGTGTTTGGTGTGCCTTATGCAGCTAATACACAAGTGGCAGGATGTGCCGGAAGAAACGATGTCTTTTTTGGAACATTGGATTTTATTACCAATACAGATACTACAATCCCTAACGACACTTTTATTTTGCCTTTAAACTTTAAAAAGGATTTGAATAATTATGCGGTGGGTGCTTCTGATGCTGTTGGGACCACAGTCAGAACAATCAATTTTAACCTTACATCACCAATCAACAATGCCAAATTTGAATTAATAACTTCCAATCACGGTGCCAATTCAGGAGGAGAAGAATACAACAGAAGATGGCATTATATTTCTTTTGATTCCAATCCGGTTTTGACCTACAGACCAGGAGAACAAACCTGTGAACCTTATAGAGTTTATAATACACAAGGCAACGGAATTTATGGTGCAACTCCAAGAACTGATGCGCAATGGCAATCATTTAGTAATTGGTGTCCAGGTGCAGTCATTCCAATTCGAGAAATTGCTTTAGGAAATTTAAGCGCTGGCGCACACTCGTTTGTGATTTCAGTTCCAGATGCTGTTTTTGTTGGAGGCCAAGGATATATCCCAGTTTCGTTATATTTACAAGGTCAAAACACCGTTTTAAATAATGACAATTATAGTCTTTTTGATTTTGAATATTATCCAAATCCAACAAAAGAGAGTATCAATATTAGTAGCAATTACAGTATTAAATCAATTCAGCTAATAGATTTACAAGGAAGACTTTTAGAAACAAAATTAGTTGATGAAACGCAATCTAGTTTTAATATAGCTAATTATTCAAACGGAATTTACTTCTTAAAAGTTACTTCTGAAAAAGGAAGTAAAATAGCGAAAATAGTTAAAGAGTAAATCCATTTAAACAACACCTGTACATTAGCTTTGTCATTTCGACGAAAGAGAAATCGCATCCAAATGGTTATGAGATTTCTCCTTCGTCAAAATGATAAGTTTCAGAATAATTTTTTTATCAGCTTTATTATACCAACCAATACCAATTCTACATTTTTATAAAAAAATTAACGAATTCGTTATCATATTTCTTTTTTAATTCATTCGAAATTTCATAGATTTGTTAAATTATTAATTTATCAGATTTAATTTCCATTTTACATCATGTCCAAAATAGCAATACTAGAGTACGAAGGCAATAAGTATGAGTTCCCAATTATTGTAGGGAGCGAAAAAGAACCAGCAATCGACATCGAAAAATTACGTGCCTTAACGGGTGCCATCACTTTAGATCCAGGGTATAAAAATTCGGGCTCGTGCCAAAGTGAAATTACTTTTCTTGATGGTGAAGAAGGAATTCTTCGTTACCGTGGTTACGCTATTGAAGATCTTGCAGATAAAGCCGATTTTCTTGAAGTAGCGTATCTTGTTATTTTTGGTGAATTACCTACAAAATTAGAATTGGCATTATTCGAAACCGATATCAGAAAATACACTTTGGTCAACGAAGAGATGAAAAATATCATCGATGGTTTTCCAAAAACTGCCCATCCTATGGGAGTCTTGTCTGCTTTGACAAGTGCCTTAACTGCCTTTAATCCAAAAGTTGTTAATGTAGAAAATGAAAAAGAAATGTATGAAGCCGTTTGCAAAACAATGGGTAAATTCCTTGTGATTGCAACTTGGACGTACCGAAAAATGATGGGCTTCCCATTAAATTATTACAATAATGAAAGAGGGTATGTAGAAAATTTTATGCATTTAATGTTTGAATTGCCAACGGGTCCTTTTAAAGCTAATCCAGTTGTAACCGATGCTTTAGATAAATTATTCATCCTTCATGCCGATCATGAACAAAACTGTTCTACATCTACAGTTAGAATAGTTGGTTCGTCCCATGCTGGTTTATTTGCTTCCATTTCTGCTGGGGTTTCAGCACTTTGGGGACCTTTACACGGAGGAGCAAATCAGGCGGTACTCGAAATGCTGGAAGAAATTCATAAAAATGGAGGCGATGCCGATAAGTACATGGCAAAAGCCAAAGACAAAGAAGATCCTTTCCGTTTGATGGGATTCGGACATAGAGTCTACAAAAATTTTGATCCAAGAGCCCGAATTATTAAAAAAGCTGCCGATGAAGTGTTAGCGACTTTAGGTGTAGACGATCCTATTTTAGCAATTGCAAAAAAACTAGAAGAAGCAGCTCTTGTAGACGATTACTTCGTGTCTAGAAAATTATATCCAAATGTTGATTTTTATTCCGGAATTATTTACCGAGCACTCGGAATTCCAACAGATATGTTTACCGTAATGTTTGCTATCGGTCGTTTGCCAGGTTGGATTGCACAATGGAAAGAAATGCGCGTTAATAAAGAACCAATCGGAAGACCAAGACAAGTGTATGTTGGTCATCCGTTACGGGATTTTAAAACAATGGACAAAAGATAATATTGTTTATATAATTATTTAAAAAGCTTCTTCTAATCGAGAAGCTTTTTTATATTTGTACACCTATGCCCAACACCAATTTTATGAGTAAGGATATTGTACTTTTGATAAATAAATCGGAGATTACCGCCGGAACTCGTGGTGCTTCTCTTGGTCCAGAAGCATTATTTGCGGCCGCTAGGAAAAAAGGAAAATCTTTTTTTGGTGATTATCCTATAGTAGAATTAAAAAATTTTAATTATTTGTTGGATACCGCTACAAACCACAAATTTGCCAAACGAATTGACGGATTATTAGCAGTTTACAATGAATTGAATCTAAAAGTTTCCGAATTACTTTTAGATCATAAATTCCCTTTGATATTAGCTGCCGATCACGGTTCGGCAGGAGGAACAATAGCCGGTATAAGAGCTGCTTTTCCTACAAAAAAACTTGGTATTATTTGGATTGATGCACATGCTGATATTCACACACCTTATACAACACCTTCTGGAAATATGCACGGAATGCCATTGGCAACCGTCTTAAACGATGATAATTTGCCTTGTAAGTTGAATGAACTTCCCGAAGAAACCGTCCAATATTGGGATAAATTAAAACAAATTGGAGGAATAACTCCCAAAGTAACACCCAAAAATTTAGTCTATATTGCAGTTCGGGATACAGAACCGCAAGAAGACGAAATCATTAAACGGTTAGCAATTAAAAATTATCCAATTGACGAAATAAGGCAAAAGGGAATCACTCCCGTCTTGAATGAAATTGAGCTTCAACTAGCAGATTGCGATATAATTTATGTTTCCTTTGACGTCGATTCAATGGATCCCGAACATACTTCCCACGGAACAGGAACACCAGTTAAAAACGGATTATTTCCTAATGAAGCAAAAGAAATACTGACGAGTTTGGCTAAAAACAAAAAAACGGTTTGCATTGAATTTGTTGAAGTCAATCCGTGTCTCGATGAAAAAACAAATACTATGGCCGAAATAACGATGCATTTAGTTGAATCGGTTTTAGATGTACTTAAATAATAATGTGTAACGAGTTCGCTCAAAAATAATAATTCCACAAATGAAACAAACAACGAACTCCGTACTAATGATTCGCCCCGTAGCGTTTCGAATGAATGAACAAACAGCTGTAAACAATTACTATCAAAAAGTACTTGACGGACTTTCTCCAGATACGGTAAATGCCAAAGCGCAAGAAGAATTTGACACTTTCGTAAACAAACTTCGAATGGTGGGAGTTGATGTCACTGTCGTGGATGATACGCTCGATCCCAATACACCAGACAGTATTTTTCCAAACAATTGGATTTCTTTCCATGAAAATGGCGATGTGGTTTTTTATCCAATGTTTGCCGAAAATCGTCGTGCCGAAAGAAGAGAAGATATCCTTGATATTTTAGAAGACAGCGGATTTCTAGTTAACGATGGCATTATGGATTATACGGAAGCCGAAGAAGATGGTTATTATTTGGAAGGAACAGGAAGTGTCGTTCTTGATCGTGAAAACGGAAAAGCCTATTGCGCACTTTCGCCTCGCGCCGATGAAGAATTATTCATCGAATTTTGTGAGGATTTTGATATGAATCCGATTCTGTTTGAAGCTTTTCACACCGTAAATGGTGAACGAAAATTAATTTATCATACGAATTTAATGATGTGTATCGGCGATACATTTGCTCTGATTTGTGCCGATTGTATCGATGATAAAAAAGAACGGAAAATGGTTTTAGACAGTCTGAAAGCGGATGAAAAAGAAATCATTTTAATTACCGAAGATCAGATGAATAATTTTGCAGGAAACATGCTCGAACTGCAAGGTTCTGAAGAACGCCGCTATCTAATCATGAGTGTTGCTGCTCATAAAAGTTTGACTAAGAAGCAAATCGCACAATTGGAAGAACACATTACCATTTTAAGTTCTAGTCTTGACACTATTGAAGCTTGCGGCGGCGGAAGTGCGAGATGCATGATGGCAGAAGTTTTTCTTCCGAGAAATTAAAAATAAAAAAACCCAAATCACACCAATTGTAATTTGGGTTTTTTAAACCTTTTAACTTCGTTATCGTACTTCAACTAAATTCCCCTAACAATACTCAAAACCGAACTAATAATATATTGAATTCCAATCGCAATTGTCAAAAAACCAATGATTCTAGAAATGGCTACAATTCCCGCCGTTCCTAATATCCGAGCCAAATAATGCGCACTTCTCAAAATTAAAAAAATAAGTATCGCCACAACCAAAATTGC
>JAYVFV010000214.1:0-8574 GCA_043772885.1 Flavobacteriales bacterium | reverse complement strand
GTTGGCCAGGCTATGTAACTTATATTGACAGACATATTGACAATGACAAAACCATTATCATACTTCAAAATCACGAAAAGGTCACAATTCCTGTAAAGTCCATCAGAAACATTCTTTACAACAAACCACTGCTGGTTCAAAAAGTTAGAACAGAAATAAAATTGACTAACGACCAACTTCAAAAATTTGTAGGGATTTATGAAATCCAAAAAGGTGTTGAAATAACTATTTTCTTAGATAAAGACCAACTATTTACAAGATTATCGGGACAAAATGCTTTTCCTATATTTGCAGAAAACGAAATGTTTTTTTTCCTTAAAATTGTAGACGCTCAAATTCAGTTTGAGAAGAATGAAGTGGGAGAAATAGCAAGTTTGTTTTTATTACAAAATGGAAATCAGGTAGAAGCTAAACGAATTAAATAAAAACTGCCAGTAGCTAAAGCCACAACTGGTTGTAGCCACAAAACAACAAAAATTGGAAAAACTAAAAAAATTCGGATTAGTAGGAAAAAACATTTCCTATTCGTTTTCAAAAAAACACTTTACAAAAAAGTTTTCGGAGGAACTGTTTAGTGACTGTTCGTATGAGAATTTTAATATTGATACCATTGAAGAATTTCCATCACTATTACAAAAAAATCCGGATTTAAAAGGACTGAATGTAACTATTCCGTATAAAGTAGCGATTATTCCGTATTTGGATTCGCTTTCCAACAAAGCTAATCAAATTGGGGCCGTAAACGTTATCCGATTCACCAAAAAAGGGAAGTTAAAAGGATGCAATTCGGATTGGTACGGTTTTAAAAAATCATTGCAACCCTTATTAAAAGAGCATCATAAAAAAGCACTCATTCTCGGAACTGGCGGCGCCTCAAAAGCCGTTGCCTTTGCACTTGAACAATTGGATATCTATTGTGCTTTTGCATCTCGAGAAACATCAGACTCGAGCGTTAGCGAACTGGCGAAGCAAAAAACTATCGATTACAGTTTAATCAATGCTACCACTTTTGATAATTTCCAAATAATAATAAACTGCACACCGCTTGGTACGAGTCCGAATGTAAAGGAATACCCTCCTATTCCTTATGAGTTTTTTACATCGAAACACATTGCATTTGATCTCGTGTACAATCCAGATGTAACCGAATTTTTAAAACGTGCCAAGAAAAAAGGAGCGATTATAAAAAACGGTCGGGAAATGCTCGTTTTTCAAGCTGAGAAAGCATGGAAAATTTGGAATAAATAATTATCCATCTGCACTTTAATTCTAATTTAATGCATCTAAAAATAGTTTGCTTAAAATAAAAATTAATAGAAACCATTGATTTTCTTTGAATTTTAATGCTGCTTTACTATCTTTCGCCCTCCTAAATAGGAAATTTGTATAACCCTTACACATTTATCAAAATGTTAGAAGAAAAGAATGATAGCCTGTCAGTAAACGAAAACGCGACAGATGGAAAGAAAACCAGCAAATCGAAAAAAACGGTTATTGCTGAAAATCAATTGGTTGAAGCTTCAGATTCTGAAATGGATATTGTAGAAGCTCCTATTGAAACAGAAGCTGTTGAAACTACTGAAACTTTAGTAGAAGAAGTAATTGTAGATGAAGCTCCAATTGAAACAGAAGCTGTTGAAATTACTGAGACTTTAGCAGAAGAAGTAATTGTAGAAGCTCCAATTGAAACAGAAGCTGTTGAAACTAGCGAAACTTTAGTAGAAGAAGCAATTATAGAGCAAACACCAATTAAAGCAGAAGCTGTAGAAGCAACCGAAATTTTGGAGGAAGCAATTCCAATAGAAAAAAAACCTAAAAAAACACCTGCTAAAAAAATAGCTGTTGAAATAGAAGAATCCAATACAATTGAACTTACCGACGAACAAGTTGCCGATGATTCGATAGTAATGGAGGTTGAAAGCGATATTGCAATGAACGCCATTGCCAATGCCAATGCCGAAGAAAGTGAAGATGAAACCGTAAAAGGTCGCCATGATATTCCGCTTCAAGATTATGAAGCGTTACCAATGGAAAATTTGGTTGTCGAACTCGAAAAATTAGTTGCTGAAGAAAAAGTAATGTCGGTTCGTGAGCATGTTGAAGAGATTAAAAAAGCATTTTTATCTAAATATTATCATTTATTGGATGAGAAAAAAGATGAATTTCATGCTGAAAATCCTGATACAACCGAAGATTTTCATTATGATTTTCCGTTAAAAGCAAGCTTTGATAAATTATACAATCAATACAGAGAAAATAAAAACAAGCATTTTAAGTCGTTGCAAAACAATTTGCAAGCGAATTTAGAAAACCGTTTAGTACTTGTTGAAGAATTAAAAAACTTAGTAAACAATCCGTCAGGAAACATTTCTACATCATTAAAACAATTGAATGATATTAGAGAGCGATGGAAAACAGCAGGTCCAATTCCGAAAGACAAATACAATCACGTTTGGAATAATTTCCATTTTCATATCGAAAATTTCTATGATTTCTTACACCTTGACAGAGAAGCACGCGATTTAGATTTTAAACACAATTTAGAGCAAAAGCAAAAAATTATTGCTCGCGTTGAAGAATTAGTCAACGAGAACGACATCAATAAATCGTTCCGTGAATTACAAGATTTACACCGCATTTGGAAAGAAGATATTGGTCCGGTTTCAAGAGAACACCGTGAAGCAATTTGGGTTACTTTTAGTGATTTAACGAAACAAATGCACGATAAAAGAGAAGCGTTTTATGAAAGTTTTAGAGCTTCTGAAAACGAAAATCTGGAAAAGAAAAAAGCGATAATTGAACAATTAGAAGTTTTAGCTCAAGAAAAAGTAGACACGCATGCTATATGGTTAGCACAAATTGTAAAAGTGGAAGCACTTCGCAATGAGTTTTTTGCTACCGGAAAAGTACCAAGCGAAGTAAATGAAGCCACTTGGGCAGCTTTTAAAACGGCAGTTCGGAATTTCAACATCCTAAAAAACTCCTTCTACAAAGACATTAAGAAAGATCAAAACGATAATTTAAACAAAAAACAAGCTTTAGTCGCCAAAGCAAATGAGTTAAAAGAAAGTGAAGATTTTGCTGCAACTACGGTTATAATGAAGCAAATTCAGGAAGAATGGAAGCAAGTTGGACATGTTCCAAGAAAATTTTCTGATAAACTTTGGGGCGAATTTAAAGGAGCTTGTAATCATTATTTTGAGCGTTTGAAAAGTAGCAGAAATGAAGAAGATGCCGATGAAGTAGCTGCTTTTGAAAAGAAAAAAGAATACCTAGAAATCATCAAAGGTTTTGAATTGGTTGGCGATCATAAAACCGATTTAGATGCTATAAAACTTCATATTGAAACTTGGAAAGCCATTGGAAAAGTGCCTTTTAACAGAAGACATGTTGAAGGTAAATTCAATAAAATTTTAGATGCCTTATTTGAGAAATTAAGTTCTAGCAAAAAAGATGGTGAAATGCTGCGTTTTGCTAATAAATTAGGCAATTTAGCAGGTTCGGATGACATTCGAAAATTAGACAATGAGCGGATTTTTATCATGCGAAAAATTGATGAAGTGCAGAATGAAATTTTACAATTGGAAAACAACATTCAATTCTTCCAAAATACTAAAAATGCTAAGAAAGAGAATTCTATTGTAACCGAAGTTAGAAAAAATATCGAGAGATTAAAAGAAGAACACTTGACATGGAAAGATAAGTTAAAACAAATTCGAAATTTGAATAACTAACAAACTAAATCTTATAAAAAGCTCTTCATTTTGAAGGGCTTTTTTTTAGCAATACCAATTCGCATTTTATCAACTTATGTATTTACAATTTGAGATAGATTTTGTTAACTGTTTACTGCGACAGCGACTGAAAACTTTTATTACCTTTGCAAAAAAATAACAATGTCAAATATTTATTTAGGTTATCATTTTACTGTCGAACCAAAAGAAATGGGTTCTGAAATTCTAATTGCAGAATTAGGTGAAAAACCTTTTGAAAGTTTTATTGAATCCGATTTGGGAATTGTAGCTTATATCCAAAAAGACCTTTGGTATGAAACGATTCTTGATGATATTTATATTCTGAATTCACCCGAATTTACTATTTCCTATAAAGTAGAAGAAATTGACCAAGTGAATTGGAATGAGGAATGGGAAAAGAATTTTGAAGCTATTGATGTGGATGGAAAATGTCATGTACGCGCTCCTTTTCATCCAAAAACCAATGCCGAATTTGATATAATTATTGAGCCAAAAATGAGTTTCGGAACAGGACATCACGAAACGACACACATGATGATTCAGCATTTATTAGAATTGGATGTGACGAATTTGAAAACTTTAGATATGGGTTGCGGAACCGCCATTTTAGCGATTCTTGCCGAAATGAAAGGCGCTCAACCAATCGATGCCATTGATATTGACAATTGGTGTTATTTGAATTCGATTGAAAACGCTGAACGCAATAATTGCAATGAAATTGCTGTTTATGAAGGTGATGCTGCTTTGTTGAAAGGCAAAAACTACGATTTGATTATCGCCAACATCAACAGAAATATATTATTGAATGATATGCAGCAGTATGTGGATTGCTTAAATAAAAACGGAATTCTTTTATTAAGTGGTTTTTATATTGAAGACATTCCGTTTATTGATGCCTCATGTACCGAAAAAGGACTGACATTTATCAAAAAATTAGAACGGAACAATTGGGTTTCGTTACAATATATAAATTAGTTTACCCGAAATTTTGTTGGATATGAATACGATAGAAAAAGTTCAAGAAGAAGTTTTAGTGGAAGAACTTACCGGAATTAATAACGAAATTGTGTTGTACAACGATGATGTCAATACTTTTGATCATGTTATTGATACGCTCATACGTGTTTGCAAACACACTTCGGAGCAAGCCGAACAATGTGCAATTTTAGTCCATTACAAAGGAAAATGTAGCATAAAAACTGGAAGTTTTGATGAATTAAAACCGCAATGTACACAGTTATTAGAAGCTGGTTTAAGTGCCGAAATTATTTAATGTGGCAGATTATCTTTTATCACGCCATAAATAAAAGTCCCGAGCACTGCTCCTACTAATACTAGTCCGACGCTCATAAAACCAGAACCGATTAATATAAATATTGGACCCGGACAAGTACCAACTAAAGCCCAACCCAATCCGAAAATTAATCCGCCAATCCAATAGCGAAAAGTGCCTTTTTCTTTGTCTTGAATTTCGATTGGATTTCCTGCAATATCATTTATTTTTTTTCTTTTAATTAGCTGAATACCAATAACTCCGGTTATGATTGCAGTCATTATGATTCCGTACATATGAAACGATTGAAACAGAAACATTTCATAAATGCGATACCACGAAACCGCTTCCGATTTGGTTAGTACGATTCCGAATACAAATCCGACCAATATAAATTTTAGTGTTTTCATAGTCTGTATTTAAAAAATTAATGGAAAAATTAAATGAACCATAATCAATCCACCAATAAAAAATCCGATTACTGCTTTTAGCGATGGCATTTGAAAATTACTCAATCCAGAAATGGCGTGACCCGAAGTGCAACCTCCTGCATAACGAGAACCAAATCCAACTAAAAATCCTCCAAAAATTAAAATGAAAACACCTTTAAAAGATTGAAAAACTTGATTTCCAAAAAGTGTTTCTGGCAATAGTTTTCCGTTGGGTAAATCGATATTGTATACCGTCAATTGCGAAAGTGTATCGGGACTTAGAGCAACATTTGTGGGATCACTAAGGTACTTTACAGATACATATCCGCCTAACATTGCTCCAAAAACAACGGCAAGATTCCATAGTTGCGATTTCCAATCCCAATCAAAAAAAGGAACTCTTTTTCCGACACCAGTCATCGAACAAAGTGATCGTAAATTAGAAGACATGCCGAAAACTTTTCCAAAATAATTAAGAGCCAACATTATCATTCCGATAATAATACCAGAAATAGACCAATGCCAAGTTTGTGAAAGTAAACTCATTTGTTTTTTTACAAATATATAAATAGTGGTTTAATTTTTGTTAATGTTCGAAACTATTTCGCGTAAAGTAGTATCTTTAAATTTAATTTTTTATATAGATGAGAACACTTAAATTTTCTTTTTTTGCACTAACTCTACTTCTTTTTTTTTCCTGTGGAAGTATCAAATCAACACTAAAAAACATCGACAATAATGCTGTCAAACCTGCAATCATAAAAAATCATTTTGTGATTACAGAATATAGTAGTGACAAAAAATACGGTTATGATGAAGATTATCCTATCAACCTTGGTTTTGAAAATGAAAAAAATTCAGAAATCAATGTAGCGTATTATTTTAATGCTTTGGCTGGAAATAAAGGAGAAAAGATAACTTATGAAAAAGTAGAAAACTGTTGTCCTTTCCCCACAAAAAGAAACACTATGGGAGCTGGCTCACTTGATGTTTATGAAATAACCTTTGAAGGGAATGAAAAAAAAATACGCCTGTATATCAATATTTTTGAAAGAGGAAAGGTGCTTTGTCCTGTTGGTTTCTCGATTAAAAATTAAAATTGCAAGCTAACTTTAACTTAAATTTAAAACCTTCTAATGACCTTATTAGAAGGTTTTTCTTAGTATATTTGCACTCAAATTTTTGATTCAAATGAACATACAAAATATACCCCAAATACAACATACTGAAAGCCGAAATTTCTTTTTACTTGCCGGCCCATGTGCTATTGAAGGTGAAGAAATGGCATTTAAAATTGCTGAGCGATTAGTAGCAATAACATCTAAACTTGAAATTCCTTTTGTCTTTAAAGGTTCTTTCAAAAAAGCAAACCGTTCAAGAATTGACAGTTTTTCTGGAATTGGTGATGAAAAAGCGTTAAAAATACTTCGTAAAGTTTCTGAGACTTTTAAAGTTCCAACAGTTACCGACATCCATACTAATGAAGACGCGGCTATGGCTGCTGAGTATGTTGATGTTTTACAAATCCCAGCTTTTTTAGTACGTCAAACCGATTTAGTTGTTGCCGCTGCCAAAACGAATAAAGTTGTCAATCTAAAGAAAGGACAATTTATGAGTCCGGAAAGCATGAAACATGCCGTTCAAAAAGTATTAGATTGTCAAAATGAAAATGTGATGGTTACTGATAGAGGAACGATGTTTGGCTATCAAGATATGATTGTTGATTTTAGAGGAATACCAACCATGCAAAATTACGCAACAACCGTTCTCGATGTAACACATTCATTACAACAACCCAATCAAACAGTTGGCGTAACTGGCGGAAGACCTGATATGATTGAAACCGTTGCTAAAGCTGGAATTGCGGTTGGTGTTGACGGACTTTTCATCGAAACCCATTTCGATCCTGCAAACGCTAAAAGTGATGGTGCTAATATGCTTCATTTGGATTATTTTGAAGACTTGATGACGAAATTAGTTGCTATTAGAAAAACCATAAATCAATTTTAAAGCTACCCTTTACAATGAAACTAATTATACCATTTGTAGTCTTTTTTACAATTACTAATTCATTTGCGCAAGAGCCGATAAAAAAAGAGCAATATACGGCTCACAATAAAGGCAAGTTTTATATTTATTGGGGAGGAAATAGAGACAGTTATACCAAATCAGACATTCATTTTTCTGGAGATGATTACGACTTTACTATTGAAAATGTAGCTGCAGAAGACAAACCCAAAGGTTGGCATATTGATTATATAAATCCGGCGAGAATGACCATTCCGCAAACCAATTTTAGATTGGGTTATTTTATAAATGATCATTATAACATTTCTATTGGATTGGATCACATGAAATATGTGATGCAACAAAACAAAGCAGTAAATATCAATGGCTATTATCCAAATCAAGGTAGTTATGGCGAAAGCTTATCCAATAATCAAGTGCTTTTAACGGAAGATTTCTTAACTTTTGAGCATACTGATGGGTTAAATTATATCAATTCTGAATTTGCCAGAGTTGATGATCTATCCAAATTAATAGGAATAAACAAAACAGATACTTTTCAAATAAACCTATTAGAAGGAGTTGGTGGTGGCGTATTATATCCAAAAACAAATACCAAATTATTAGGAAAAGAACGACATGATGATTTTCACCTTTCTGGATACGGTGTTTCCGCAAAAATCGGTTTAAACTTAGTATTTTTCAAATATTTCTTTATTGAAGCCGAGTTAAAAGGTGGCTATGTTAATATGAATGACATTAGAACTACGGCGTCTTCAAATGACAAAGCACAACAAGAATTCTTTTTCTTACAAAGAATAATTGCATTTGGAGGTATTTTCAGGATTTAATTTTAAATTTAAGATATTTTTTTATATTTTTGGTAACCTTATATAAGATTTACCCGATACTCAATATAAAAAATTATGACTAAATTTAGACTTTTATTTTTTGCGTTTTTTCTTTCTTTTTCTGCTTACTGCCAGTTTCCTACTCCAGGAATAGAAGGCTTTGAAAACACAGCAGGACCAGATGCATTACCTTCTACAAACTGGACATTAGGAACAGGTGCAGTTGGAAACCAATGGGCTGTTTTTAGTAATGGAAT
>JAYVFV010000213.1:0-3006 GCA_043772885.1 Flavobacteriales bacterium | reverse complement strand
TCATTTGGTTTAATGCTTTGGATGCCATTGGTCCACGCCAAATAACAGCTTGACTTGGTGCGGTAAAAAATCCGATAGACAATAGTTTTACTTCGTAGCTTTCGACAGGTTTCATTTTAGATTTGCCATCGACTTCGATAGAAATAGGTTTTTCGTTTTCGACGTCGAACATTATTGGCATACTTGGTCCGTAAATATCGGCATCGAGAACGCCGACTTTGAATCCCATTTTTGCTAAAGTGACTGCTAAATTTGCAGTAACGGTCGATTTTCCTACACCTCCTTTTCCAGAAGCAACAGCAATAATATTGCTAATTCCGGGAATGGTTTTTCCTTTAATTTGATTTGGATTTTCGGACGCTTCTACTTTGATGTTGACTTTTACGACCGCATCAGGAGAAAATTTTTCGTGAATTAATTTTTTGATATCGTCTTCTGCGCGTTTTTTAATGTGCATAGCTGGAGTGGAAAGTACTAAATCGACTACCACTTCATCGCCAAAAGTGACAACATTTTTAACGGCACCGCTTTCGACCATATTTTTTCCTTCGCCTGCAATCGTTATCGTTTCTAATGCGGTAAGAATTTCTTTTCTGTCTAACTTCATTTTTGTGTTTAAAAGTTTAAGAGTTTAAAAGTTATTATACTTTTTATTTAAACTGAATAGGAATTGCAAAGATAGAAAGAAGTTTAGGAGTTTAAAAGTTTAGGAGTTGAAAGTTTTTTTATAATCAGATAGTTAGATTTTATGATGCTTGAACTTTGCAGTATTTTGAACCATATAAGGAATATAAAGACAGATACGTTTGCAATTATTTGTAAATTTAAAAAAAATTAGGAAATAATTATAAATCTACTTTCGGTTGCCAAAAGTGTTTTTCAAAATTAGCAATTTGATTATCAATTACTTCTATGCCTTCGTTTTCGAGGAGTTGTTGCATTAAATTAGTGCCATCAAAATGGTGTTTTCCCGATAACATTCCGATTCTATTTACTACACGATGTGCGGGAACATCTTCTTTATTGTGAGAAGCGTTCATCGCCCAACCCACCATTCGCGAAGAGCGAGCGGTTCCTAATGCTTTTGCAATAGCTCCGTAGGATGTCACTTTTCCTTCTGGAATTTGGCGTGCGATTTCGTACACACGTTCAAAAAAATTATCGTTTTCGATTGGTTTTATTTTCATGTTTAACAATAGTACTTCATAATATTAAACAAGGTCAATAATGCAATTATACCCGTAATAATTCCGATTATCTTATTCATATTTTTGATAAAATAATCGGCTTTCGATTTTAACTTATTAAAGAAAACTACATAGAAATAAAAAACCGCAAACGAACCTACAACTATTCCTAGAATCAAGCTCAAATTCTGAATTGCTTCATATGAAAAAACATGGTACGACGCCAATGTTATCGTTATCAAAGCGTAATATGGAATTGGAAAAAAATTAATCGCCGAGATAATCATTCCCATAAAAAAACGACTGCGTTTGCTATTGATCTTCTCATCATCTTGTTGTTTTATTTTTGGTGTTTTTGCAAATACTAAAAAATAAATGGTTAAAACGACAAAAATTACAAATCCGATTTCTCTAAGCAATACAACAACTTCGTTATGCTTGTCAATATATTGCGCAAAAATTACTGAAAGATAGGTTTGAAAGAAAACAATAATTAATGCTCCAAGTACGAACATCATAGCAGGTTTTCTGCCATCAATCAAACTTACTTTAGCCGCTGTCATATTGATAATTCCAGGAGGAATTACACCTAAAATTGCCGCAAGAAAGCCGAAAAAGAAGGAAAGAAAAACCGACATCTATTTGATTTTAAAACGAATATACGTTATTGCCTTATTAATTTCCAAATATTGTTTTTCATAAAAGGTTTGAATCCCAATTACTTCTGTTGGAGCTCCTTCGTTTTTATAAACGTCGTGATTGGCATATAACACTTCGTGACCTTCGCCATGCAGCAATCCAAGGGTATAACCATGCATGAATTCACTATCGGTTTTAAGATTTACAACACCATTCGGTTTTAGAATTTTTTTGTACAATTGAAGAAATTCCGAATTGGTCATTCGATGTTTGGTGCGTTTGTATTTGATTTGTGGATCGGGGAAAGTAATCCAAATCTCATCGACTTCATTCTCGGCAAAAATGTGGTTGATTAATTCTATTTGCGTACGGACAAAAGCTACGTTATGCAAACCATCTTCGACTGCTGTTTTTGCTCCACGCCAAAATCGGGCACCTTTAATATCGATTCCAACAAAATTTTTGTTGGGAAATTGTTGCGCTAATCCTACAGAATACTCGCCTTTTCCACAACCTAATTCAATTATTATTGGATTGTCATTTTTAAAAAAATCGGCATTCCATTTTCCTTTCAATGAAAACTCATTCCCTACAACTTCTTCACGCGTTGGTTGAAATACATTTTCGAACGATTCGTTTTCTTTAAATCTTTTTAACTTATTTTTACTTCCCACAAATTTAATTTTTTCCAAAATTAAGGAATTAAAAGACAACACTAATAAAGTTTAAATAATGTTTAAATAACCTTAACATTCAACAATATCATTTCATTTGCAGAAACTTTATATCTTGAAAAAAAGAAAAGTAGAAGTTGTTGTTCTATCCGACATTCATTTGGGAACATTTGGTTGTCATGCTAAAGAATTATTACATTATTTATCAACCATAAAGCCAAAAATACTCATTTTGAATGGCGATATAATCGATATTTGGCAGTTTAGAAAATCCTATTTTCCTTCGAATCATTTAAAAGTAATTAAGAAATTTATTTCATTGAGTTCTAAAGGGACAAAAGTGTATTATCTGACGGGTAATCACGATGAGTTTTTAAGAAAGTTTACAGATCTCCATCTTGGAAATATAAGTTTACTCAATAAATTAGTTCTTGATTTAGACGGAAAGAAAGCGTGGATATTTCACGGCGACGTTTTTGATGCTTCTGTAAATCATGCCAAATGGC
>JAYVFV010000212.1:0-3020 GCA_043772885.1 Flavobacteriales bacterium | reverse complement strand
AGTATCTTCCGCTAATTTATATTGAATTTTTGTCAGTTTATCTTTCAACTGCGAAGCAAATGAATTATCCAGTTTTGGTAATTGATATTCTGTATCTTTATATGAAAAAGCTACAATCGGACTAACAACAGCAGCAGTTCCAGCACCAAAAACTTCTTTAAGTTCTCCATTTTTAGCAGCTTCAAGTAGTTCGTCTACCAAAACCGAACGAACTTCGACTTTCATTCCCAAATGACCAGCTAATTCAATTAAACTTTTTCTGGTAACACCATCCAATATTCTTTCGCTAGTTGGTGCTGTATATAAGGTGTCGTTAATTCTAAAAAACACGTTCATGGTTCCTGCTTCTTCCAGTTTGGTATGCGTTGCATCGTCTGTCCAAATGATTTGTTGGTAACCTTTTTCATTGGCTAATTTTGTTGGATAAAATTGAGCTGAATAATTTCCTGCTGCTTTCGCTGCTCCAATTCCACCATTCGCTGCACGACTGTAATGTTCGGCAATAATTACTTTTACTTCACCCGAATAATAAGCACGTGCTGGTGATAGTATAATCATAAATCGATATTGTGTAGAGGGTTGAGCGATTACTCCCGAACCAATTGCAATCATAAAAGGTCTGATGTATAATGTATTTCCTAATCCTTTTTTAACCCAGTTTTTTTCAATTTCTAAAATGGTTTTTAATCCATCTATAAATACATCATTAGGAACTTCAGGCATTGCCATTCGAACTGCCGATTTATTAAATCGAATAAAATTCTCTTCAGGACGGAATAACCAAACGGCATCATTCTCATCTTTATAGGCTTTCATGCCTTCAAAAATGGCTTGTCCATAATGAAATACTTTTGCAGAAGGATCTATCAAAAATGGTTCATAAGGTTTTATCATAGGTTTTTGCCAAGCACCATCTTTGAAATCACAAACCAACATGTGGTCTGTAAAAATATTTCCAAAGGCAATGTTTTCAAAATCTATGCTGTCAATTTTTGATGAGGAAGCTTTAACTATATCGATTTGGAGAGTGGTTTTTAGACTCATATAAAGTGTCGTTAATTAAGGAAATATTTTATAAAGATTTGATTTTAAATACATTATAAAATATAATTAAAAAAGAATCTATTGCATTCTAATATTTGGCTAAACTAATAAAAAAATGAATATTTATTTTAAGAAATTTAAATTAATTCCCTTTTATTAAATTTTTATTTTTCGAATGCGAAAGCGAATAATAATTCATAATTATAACTTAAAAAATGACATTTTAAGTGCTAGTTTTTAATATTTGTTTATTTTCGTGGCATAATCTAAAACTATCAAAAATGAAAAATCTAAATCGAATCGTATTTATAATGTTAACTTTAATTAGTTTCAATGTAAATGCTCAAAAAGCTAAGGCAAAAACTGTAGTTATTAGCACCAATGATTATGCATTATTCGGAGAAAAATTTGCCGCAAGCAATGTTATGACCAACAAACAAATGTTGAAAAAATACAAAGCTTTGAAAAAAGGAGATTCAGTAGCTGTAAAATTCCAATCAAATATTAAAGAAGTTTGCAAGAAAAAAGGATGTTGGATGCAAATGGATTTATCAGATGGAAAAGAATCGTTCGTTAAATTTAAAGATTACGGATTTTTCGTTCCGTTAAACGCAGACAATTCAGAAGCTATTGTAAATGGAATTGCATTTGTTGACGTTGTTTCGGTTGCCGAATTAAAGCATTATGCTAAAGATGGCGGAAAATCGCAAGACGAAATAAATAAAATTACAAAACCAGAAATCACTTATTCTTTTAAAGCTACCGGTGTTTACATTAAAAAATAATCCTTCCAAATGAAAAAAACGTTACTATTTTCATTAGTGTTGGTTTTTACTTTTTGCTTCGCCAGTTCGCTTATGCTCGTGTCTTGTCAGAAGAAGGATGAAGAAAAAGTTTGTGCTCCTGAAAAAAAAGAAGGAAAAAAGTTTGAAATGTACAGTATGTCTGAAATGGCAGCGTTGATGGAGCAAATGTATGTGGAAAATAAAAGTATAAAAGATAAAATTATCAAAGGAGAAACTCTTGGGAAATTCCCAGAGTATTATCTTAAAATTCACACCGCAAAATTTACAGACGAATCAGAAAATGACGATTTTTTTAAAGAGAATGCAAAATTATATATTGAAGCTCAAAAGCTAATTTATGCTGATCCGACAAATGCGAAACAGAATTATAATAAAGGAATAGATGCTTGTATTGCTTGCCATGAAAGTAAATGTGGCGGACCAATTCCGAAAATTAAAAAATTATATATCAAATAGTTTTTTAAGGAAATGATATGAAAAGAGAAATTATTACCACTCTTGACGGTTCTACAACGATTCATTTGCCAGAACTCAAAGAAAGTTATCATTCCAAACACGGCGCCATTCAAGAAGCGTATCACGTATTCATAAAAAACGGACTTACTTTATTTAGTGAGTCCGTTTCTGTTTTAGAAATTGGATTCGGAACCGGATTGAATGCTTTTATAACGTATTTAGAATCTCAAAAAAACAATCAAATTATTGATTATGTTGGAGTAGAAGCGTATCCAATTGCATTGGAAGAAGCAGCGCAGATGAATTACACATCTGAACTAAATGCCAAAAATGAAACGGAACTATTTCAAAAAATGCATAACTGTGATTGGGAAGTAAAACAGTATTTTTCGAATACATTTTCTTTAACCAAAAGAAAACAATTCTTTCAAGATATTGCTGATACAGCTGCTTTTGATTTAATTTATTTTGATGCTTTTGGATACAGTGTTCAACCAGAATTATGGTCACTCGAAATTTTCAAAAAAATGTTCACAGCTTTAAAACCAAATGGCGTATTAGTTACTTATGCGTGTCGGACTTCAATTAAAAACGCTATGAAAGAAGCTGGTTTTACTGTTGAAAAATTACCCGGAGCGCCTGGCAAACGAGAAATGTTACGAGCGTTTAAATCGGCATAAAATAAATTGATTTTTTTTTTTGAATAGCGCACAA
>JAYVFV010000211.1:0-8698 GCA_043772885.1 Flavobacteriales bacterium | reverse complement strand
GCAATAAAATTTCTTAATCCAATTCCGGAATTAGAATATATAAATTGATAGCTAGTAATAATTGAATAAATCCCACTAATTTTTAGTAGCTGAATTGATTTTTCAAAAAACAAACTCGATAAATCAAATTTACCTGTTGCAGATTGAAAAATAGATTTAAAGTATGCTACCATTTCTTCTGAGATAAATTCTACTCTGACATAAGGCGGATTCCCAATTACCACATCAAAGCCTCCATTGGCAAATACATCAGGAAATTCATTCTCCCAATTAAATGCTTTATCACCTGCTACGGAAGGGTCGTCTATTAAGGAGTTGCCGCATTTAATATTGTTGTTAAGGTCGTTTAGTTTTCTGTTTGGTTGGGCGGTTCGCAACCATAAAGAGAGTTTGGCAATTTCTACACTTTCTTCGTTAAGGTCAACACCAAAAAGGTTGTTTTCTAAAATGTTGCCTTCTACATCGCTCAATACCAAAGCATCACCAAATAGTTTGGCTTGCAGTTCGTCTACGTATTTGTGTTCGGCAATTAAAAACTCCAAAGCTTGGTTTAAGAACGCACCGCTACCACAAGCAGGATCTACAATGGTAAGTTGCAACAGCCATTTTCTGTAGGTGTTTAACGTTTCTAATAGTTTCTTTTTGGTTACTACTGTAATGCGGTTGTCGGTGGTGTATTTGGTTTCGTCTAGTTGTAGTTCGGTTTTCTTTTCTTCACATAATTTGCCAATGGTATTGTCGACAATGTATTTGGTAATGTATTTTGGTGTGTAAAAAACACCGTCTTTTTTGCGTTTGGAAGCCCCTACCGACCTCCCCATAGGGGAGGATTCATCAGTTGGACTATTAATTTTATTGGTGATTTCGTCAATTTCGTTTAATGAATTTTCAAAAATGTGTCCGAGTATGTTCACATCAACTTCGCTTTCAAAGTCGTATTCGCTTAATTTTTTGGTGTGCTTAAAAAGCAAATCGTCGTTTATGGCAATGTTGTCGAGCAACGCATCGGGTTGAAACAAACCGCCATTGTATGCATAAATATCGTATTGTGCGGTAACAATTTCGTTGGTGTGTTTTCCGAAAGCGGGAAGCGTAACGCGAGCACCAGTGTTCAAATCTTGAAAATACATTTTGTAACGGTCGTATAGCGAAACCGCAATTCGCGCTTCACGAAGTTTTTGCCATTCGAGATTGATACTAAAAATTAAATTGGTAGGAAGTAATTGTCGATCTTCGGCAAAGAAAATAAATAGGAAACGATCGAGTAGTTTTTGTGTTTTCTTGAACAATATCAATCGGTCGAACTGCGGATTTAATTTTTCAATGTCATTGAACAGTTCTTTTCTAAAAGCCGAGTAATCTTTGTATAGTTCTTTTGTTATTTTATCTTCGTTGGAAACGCTTTCGTTTTTAATTTTCTTTGGTAAATCGGTTTGCATGCTTTCGAGTGAAAGGCAAATCCAAAGCAAATTAAATTCGTCACGGTTGAGTTTAAATAGATTGAACTCGATGCATTCGGTAGCATTGTCAATGTAAAATCGCAGTTTTTCAAAATTAGAAATGATGACGTAATGGCAATCTTTCTGATTGTTTTTATAGCCAAAAGCTTGGGTTTCTATTTTGGATAAATCGGTAGTTTCAGTTCCTTTGAGTTCGATTACCGCGTGAACATTGTCGTTTAATATAATGGCACCGTCGGATTTCTTGCTGTTGGTTTCGTTTTTTTGTTCGGTAATTAAATTGTAATCGGTATTGGGGTGCTGTGTATATCCTAAAACTTGCACAAACAAATCGTTTAAAAAGATAGCTTGGTATTGCTCTTCTTTGCTGTTGCGGATGTTTTGTTGTTTGGTAGTGTTGTGAAATATAGTGGTAAAAAGTTGCCACTTATCTTCAAGTATCTTTTTATCTAAAGCGTTACTGTATTTTTTTACAACGGTGTTTTGAAATAAGGACATAAATGAATTGTGGTTGGTACATCAAACTTATCAAATATAATCGAAGTAGACAATTTTATTTGATGTGATTCTTGCTCCGTCAGGAATGACAAGACTACAAAGAAAAACATTGCGAACTTTGCAATTAAAAAAACTCAACCACTCATTTATTCAGCCACTCAAAAAAATCTCCTCAACACCAACAACTTAACTATTTTATAATTACATTTACGCCACCAACCTAACCTGCTCCACCTAACGATGCTATTGTAATAATTTAGTAACCAATTATTAATCTAAATAGTTTACTTATGAAAAAAATCTTTTTAATTGCGCTTACCGCAATCCTTTTCACAGGATGCAAAAAAGAAGCTGCCGAACCCGCAGCGGCAACCGCTGAAACCGAATCGGCACAAGCCGAATTTGCCGATGCCAAATACACCGCTATTGGTAAAAGTGCCATGGATGCTATGGCTAAAGGCGACATGGATGCTTGGATGGCAAATTATGCCGACAATGCCAAATACTATTGGAACGCCGGAGACAGTCTGGTAGGAAAACCTGCCATCGACAAGTACTGGAGAGACCGAAGAATGAATGCAATTGATTCCGTTAGTTTTACCAACGACATTTGGTTTCCAATAAAAATTAACAAACCCCAACAAATGGAACTACCTGGAGTGTGGCTTATGGGTTGGTATCAGGTAACTGCCAAATACAAAGGCGGGTCGTCAATGACACAATGGATGCATATTTTATATCACTTTGACGAAAATGACAAGATTGACCAAGTAGAACATTTTGTAGATAGAGCACCTATACAAGCCGCTATGGCGAAGAAGTAACACCTCTTAATTTTAAGAAAGTAGCCCGTTAAAGCAATTGCTTTGATGGGCTTTTTTTGAATTATGAATTAGGAGTTGCGAGGCGCGTGGCAAAGCACCGTCATTGCGAGCGCAGCGCGGCAATGTCAACTCGTTAACGTTGAGTAGTAACAGATGGCGCCCGTTCCTCGCAATGACAGCGCTAATATGTCAAATTACCAAATCAACAAAAAAAAGCCTGTCACATTTTCGAAATGCCCAGGCTTTTATCTAACTAAATAATATAAAATCTAGCTATACAGCGTCGAAGTTAACAGTATTATAAGCAGTTACAGTTAATGCAACATCTGCTTCTTTTTCTTCACTTAATGTCTGTTCCAATAAACTTACAGCTTCATCTTCACCAAGCGTTTTGGCAAAAGCGGCAAGAGTACCGTAGGTGGCAATTTCGTAGTGTTCGATTTTTTGTGACGCTGCAATAATACCGGCGTCGCGAACAGCTCCTGGTTCCGTTTCTTCAAGAATACCTTCGCCTTCCTTAATCAACCCTTCCATGGCATCGCATTTTTTGGCTACGGCCTTTTCACCTATACTCGCAAATACCTCCTCAAGACGGGCAACTTGTCCAATCGTAACTTCAAGGTGTTCGTTAAGAGCGCTCACTAAATTAGGCGTTGTGGCATTTTTAGCCATTTTCGGAAGTGTTTTTGTTAGCGCTTTCTCTGCCCAATAAATGTCTTTTAGAGACTCTACAAATAAGTCTCTCAGCCCTTCAGCTGCAGTTCGTTTTGGTTTTACAACTCTCGCTTTTGATGTTGTAGCTTTTTTCTCTTTTGTTTCCATAGTATTATTTTTGTTTCGATTATATTTAAAGTTAAAGACCTGGTGTTCTGGTGGCATCTCTTTCAGTGTCGTAAGTGCCGTCAGAGTCCCCTTCATCATACTCGTCGGGATTTGGAATTAGGTTTTCCTCATCTTCAATATCGCCATCAAAATTACTGTCGATGTCTGCATCACTAGTGTTAGTAGTATAACTGCCTGAATTGGAACCGGGAACATTCGAGTCCCTACCATTTTCAGGCGAACGTTGTGAATCGGTATTGCTTTCATCAATGGCATTTCTTGATTCATTACTATCCCTGTTTTGCTGAGGAGTGTAATTTTTTGAGTGTTGATCCTGCGAGGTACGATCATTATGACCGTAATCTCTGTGGGTTTTTTCTTTTTGCATAAATTATTTTTTAATTATTTTGAACCTATTCAAATGTATAACTTTATAATAACCAAGTGTTTATATTATTTTATACATTACTTGTAAAATTATAGAATGAAAAAGTGGGAGGATCAGACAAATTTCCGCAGAGGAAGTGGATTAGGTAATATATAATTTTAGCGAAAAGCGCTAATTTTCGAATAAGGCAGGATTTACAATTGCTTAATAATCTCCCAAGCTGCCAATTTTTTGTCAAAAGAGAGACCAGCATGCGCCGGACTTGTAGAAGGTAACGTTATCAAAGTATAGCTATCAGAAACGGTAACATACTTTTTAAAATATTTTGCAGCAGCCTGACCGTTAAACAGAATGTATTGAATATTCGGATGTGCTACTAAAAATGCACCAAAATCATTTACCACTTCTTTTTGAATAGCACTATCAAGGCTTCCTTGTCGTTCACAAGCCTGCAATACATCCCAAAGTGCCAAATTATGCTGCAAAAGAAGGTTTTTTCTAATCGTATAATCCTCCGAAAAGGATTCGTCAAATAGCGTAAACAACAACTTCCAAAAAGCATTTCCGTTATGTCCATAGTACTGATTCAACTCCAGAGATCTATTACCTGGCATTGAACCCAATATAAGGATGCGAGAAGCAGCGTTCGAAATCGAGGGAAAGGAATAAATTCTCATATTTGTTTTGCTAACGTATACTATACAAAAGTATTTCTTTTGTACAAAAAAAGAAGAAACAAAAATGCCGAATGCAAATTAACTCCGTTATCAATCAATAATCAAAAACATATCACAAAAAATAGTTCATAAATAACATAATTTATTACTTTTGCCAGCCGAGACCTTTAGTCCGAATTGAACGAAGTTAAAATTTAATTTAAAGAACAAAAATGAGAAAAGTAGTTTTATTTGCTTTAGTAGTGTTATCAATAGCATCATGCAGTAAAGTAAAAAAAGGAGAGTTTTTAATAACAGGTACTGCTAAAGGTATTGCTGACGGAAAATCGGTAATTCTTCAAACACAAGACGCAGCCGGAATGATGATGGTTGCCGTAGATACCGTAAAAGTTAAAGATGGTAAATTTGAATTCAAAGGTAAAATCAATGAACCAACGATGTATTCTTTGTCGTTTCCAGATTTAAATGGTGGATTTCCTGTAATTGTTGAAAACGACGAAATTAAAGTAGAAGTTGTAAAAGATTCTATTAGTAATTCTAAGATTTCGGGTACGTACAACAACGACGAGTTTCAAAAGTTTAATGATGAAGCTAGAAAAATCCAAAAGAAAATGATGGCTTTTCAAACAAAGAATATGGAAGCTTTTAACTTAGCCCAACAACAAAAAGACACGGCTACAGTAAATAAATTAATCAAACAAAATAATGATATTCAGAAAGGATTAAAAGACATGATGGTAAAATATCCTGATACACATCCAAAGTCTTTTATATCGGCATTAATTGCGCTTGAAATGTTTAGAGATCCTAATTTTGATGTCAAGAAAATTAGAAAATTATACAACAGTTTTGACGAATCAATAAAAAACACCAAAACCGCTAAGAAGATAAAAGACCAATTGGACGCTATCGACAAAGCTAAAAATGCTCCGAAACCAAAGCCTGTAGCTGTAAACGTAGGACAAATTGCTCCAGATTTTTCAGCTAAAACTCCACAAGGAGTTACCGTTTCTTTAAAAGAATCATTGGGAAAAGTAACTGTTATCGATTTTTGGGCTTCTTGGTGTGGACCATGTCGTAAAGAAAACCCTGCTGTTGTGGCATTGTACAATGAATTCCATGCGAAAGGATTGAACATCATCGGCGTTTCTTTAGATAAAGACGCTGCGAAATGGAAAGAAGCAATTGCTAAAGATAAACTAACATGGACACAAATTTCTAACTTACAAGAATGGAAAGATCCTATTGCGTTACAGTATAAGGTGGAGCAAATTCCGACTACGTATTTACTTGACGAAACTGGTAAAATTATCGCAAAAGATTTAAGAGGAGCTGAGTTAAAAGCTAAAATTATGGAGCTATTGAATGCTTCGTAATCTTTTCTAAAATACATATACTAAAATCTCCCTAGTGGAGATTTTTTTATTTTATTCATTTTCAAACCATTAAAATTTATTCGTGAATTAAGTTATAATTTCGTTTGGAAACCGCAAAACTGTTTTTATATTTGCACCGCTTCGGGGAGATACTCAAGCGGCCAACGAGGGCAGACTGTAAATCTGCTGACTACGTCTTCGCAGGTTCGAATCCTGCTCTCCCCACAAGTATTAAAATTAAGAAAAAACCACAAGCTCGCGCTTGATGGTTTTTTTGTTTTTAATACTTGTAGTTTTCCCTCTTCTCAGGATCAAGGAGCGCAGCGAAGTAATCCTCAAGAGGGGAAACTGCTACTATCTTAAATAAACCGTCCTTCACTCCTATCCATAAAAAAAACCACCTAACAGATGGTCTTTTCATTCATAACTCATTCTTTCATTCCAACACAAAACTCACCGTTACATTCGCTCTCACTTCAATTTCTCCAACCGCCAATGTTTCTTGTCGTTGGTTTCCACCGCCGTCCATCGCCATTTCATTCATTTTGTTGTACATCGGTTGTGGATAAATGACATTGATGCTATCGGTAATTAAAAGCGCTTTCCCTACTTTTTGTCCGAGTACCGAAACGTAATCTTCGGCTTTGTGTTTGGCATCTTTCATAGCGTCTTTTCGCGCAGCCGATTTATAGTCTTCTATTTTAGACGACATAAACTCAACATCACTAATGTTATTCACGCCGCTATCCATTAATCCCATCATCAAACCATCGTATTTTGTGATGTCTTTTAGTATAATAGTAATCGATTGTGACGCTTGAAAATTGTATTTCTTTTTATCATAATCGTAGTTTTTGTTTAAACTTACGCTCGTAGTTTGGTAATCGGAAGCTGGGATTTCGAACTTTTTAATAAACCTCAGGACTTTGTCTACCGTTTCATCGTTCAGCTTTTTCACTTCGGAAGCAGAAGAACCAAAGTTCTTAACTCCGAAATTTACTCGCACTTTATCAGGTGTGATTTTTATTTTACCATCGCCAGAAACGTTAATTTGTGGAATTTGTTTTTGTTCTTGTGCGTGCATTAGTGTTACAAGAAACAAAGCTAGAATTACTGTAATTTTTCTCATTTTATATTTTTTTAAGTTATCGCTTCCTACCAAAAGCTGTGCCAATTAGAGCTTTCCTTGCTTCGCCATAAAGAATAAAATTAGTATCGGAATCGCTAATAGAACAACCATAAAAGTGTTTTCAGTTATTATTTCTGGGGCTTTTAACAATGTTAATACATAACCGCCTATTGCGCCACCAAAATGTGCTGTGTGTCCGATGTTATCGTTTTTTGCTTTCATTCCGTAAATCGAATACAGCAAATAGCCTATTCCGAAAAGGTACGCCGGAATCGGTATAGGAATAAAGAAAAAATAAATATCCATTTGAGGATTTAATAAAATCGCCGAATATAAAATTCCAGTAACGGCTCCCGAAGCGCCAACGGCTCTATAGGTGTAATCGTTTTTATGAAAAATCATGGTGAGTAAACTCCCAAAAAGCAAGCTTCCGATATAAATCATCAGAAAAGAAAAGTTACCTAAATTGTCAAATACAACAGGCGCAAAGAAATACAGGGTCAGCATATTAAACGCCAGATGCGGAATGTCAACATGAAGAAATCCCGAAGACAGCATTCTAATCTGCTCTCCCGAACGAATGCTTCCCACATGAAACTCGTACTTTCTAAAAAACAATTGGTCTTCAAATCCCTTTAAACTAAACAAAATAGTGATGGCAATAATTGCAATCAGAAAAACATTCCATTCCATACTTATTATTTTGAGTAAAAATAAGAATAGTTCTTTTAGGTTTTGTTAAACCAGTTAGATAAATTTATATTTGCATAAAAAATCAAGAATGCAGTATCTTTTATACCTTATCTTTTATCCTATTTTATGGGCTATTTCCATACTTCCCTTTCGATTACTATACCTTTTTTCTGACTGTATTTATGGTTTAATGTATTACATTTTAAAGTATCGTAAAAAAACTGTTCGGAATAATTTAGCCAAAGCATTACCGCATCTTAGCGATAAGGAACGACATCTAATAGAAAAAAAATTCTACCATCACATGTGTGATATGTTTCTGGAAATGATCAAAACCATGAGTATCTCCCAAAAAGAAATGGAGAAACGATTTCAGTTTACCAATCTTGATTTGTATCTCGATTTGGAAAAAAAAGGCAAAAGTATCGCCGTGCTAATAGCGCATTATGCTACTTACGAATGGGTAATCTCGATGAATTACAAAATCAATTTTAAAGGATATGCTATTTACAAACGGCTCGCCAATCCGCATTTTGATAAATTGGTAAAAGACATCCGTTCTAAATTTAAAGCGTATCTCATTACTACAAAAGAAACCGGGCAAACGATTGAAGCCAACAAAATAGCTGGCGTTTCGGGAGTTTACGGATTTGCAAGTGATCAAACGCCACGAAAATCAGACAATATGTATTGGTCTACTTTTATGGGAATTGAAACACCCATTCACATTGGTGCCGAAGTACTGGCAAAAAAGTACGACTTGAATATGATTTACTTAAAGGTTAAAAAAGTAAAACGTGGCTATTATGAAGCGAGTTTTGAAGTGTTAAC
>JAYVFV010000210.1:0-3041 GCA_043772885.1 Flavobacteriales bacterium | reverse complement strand
GCATCTTGCATCCACGCGCCAACGGTGAAATTTTTTATAGAAGTCTCCAACACTAATAGATAATTCAGTTGGTCTGTTTTTTCTATCAGTGCTTTTACTTTTGGTAGCACATTTTCAGAAAAATCTTTTTCTGTGATTTCTCCTACTGCTTTAAAGCCTACAATGTTTGATGGTAGGTCTGGTAAGTAATGTATCATAAATAGTTGTTAGTATGGAAAGATAATTATGCACTTATTAATGCATTGCGTATTATTTTTACTGTCTTGTGATCCTCTTTTAATCGTTTGCGCTGCTCTTTTATCAGGGATTGTTGGTGCTGACTTAAATACTCTGAATCATTTTTCAAGGCATTTTTATATATGCCAACGGCAACGTCCTCGCCATATTCGCAAGAATTGAGAATTGCTTTAGAATCTTTGCCTGTTAATGCTGTTTTTATATCCATCCATACCCGATAGAATTTTCCTGATGTCAATGTGCCTTCGGCTACTTGTCCATCCAAATTATTAACTTCATTTATTAATTCTTGTTCGCATTTTCGGCTGGTTGCAGCAAACCGTCCAAACAATGTTTTTAGATATTGTTCTTCCGTTTCTTTGGATGCGGTCTCGTAACCTTCAATTCTATCATTGTTAATAATAATGAGTGAGTTTAACACTTCGATTGTTTTCTCTCTTTCCATTCTGGTTGCTTTTAAATTGTTAAAATTATCTTTTGCTTTTTATTCTTTCTTTGTAAGTATTCTAATTGTTGCGTTCGATTTCGATTGAAATACCAATCCTACGCTGTAATAAAGCTTAGTAAATCAGCATTTAGTTTTTCTTTTTCAGTAATAAATAAACCGTGTGGTGCCTCTTTATAAATAATGTATTTTGCATGTGGAAGCAATGCTGCTGTTTTATTTCCTGAGACATTAATCGGAACCGTTTTGTCTGCATCACCATGAATAATTAAAACAGGAATATTGATTTTTTTTAAATCATTTCTGAAATCTGTTTCTGAAAAGGAACGTACACAATCAAGAGTTGCTTTTGCAGAACTTGTTAAGCATAACATCTGATTCCATTTCAATAGGTGTTTACTAACGGATTGGTTATGTATCTCAACACCATAAAACTTTTTACCAAAGTCGGCTAAAAATGCAGGACGGTCTGTTGAAATTTTTTCGACCATGTCATCAAAAATTCCTTTTTCTATTCCTTCTTCGTTATCATCGGTTTTAAGCATATAAGGTGTTACCGAACTGATAAGAACAATTTTTTCAATTTTTTCAGTTCCATATTTTCCTATGTATCGAGCAATTTCTCCACCGCCCATTGAAAATCCTACAAGCACAACTTCTGATAAGTTTAATTGAGTAAGCAGTTCGTTTAAGTCATCCGCAAGGGTATCGTAATCATAACTCTCCCACGGACGGTCTGATTTACCAAACCCTCTGCGGTCGTATGCAATGCAGCGGAGGTTGTGTTTCGGAAGTATTGTCAATTGATATTCCCACATTTCATGGTTAAGCGGCCAGCCATGAATAAATACTACAGGTTTACCTTTACCATACTCCTGAAAGAAAATACTTGCCTCGCTATTTGTATTTGCTGATTTTGTTTTAATGAATGCCATATTCAGAATTTTTAATTTTTCATATTGGGGGTGACTACATCTTGTTGCATTCTTTTTGACACATAATAGAATGATCAAGATGTGTTTTAAATACTGGAAGTGTTGCAGCAGCCCATGCTCTAATCTCAGAATCGGCACTTTCAGTAGCGGCCGTTTCAAACAATTCGATAGCATCCTTGTGTCCGTTTACCATTATGTCAGCATAGGTTTTATCAAAATCATTTCCCGATTTGCTATTTAACTTTTTGTAAGCATTTTGTCCGCTTTCGGTTTGTGATGTAGGAAGTGTGATGTTTTTTGTTTTAGCTAATTCGCTTAATGCTGTAGCTGATTTTGTGTGTTCATCTTCCATCATTTTACCTAACTCTTTAACATGTTTCATGGTGCCTTTTTGTTGAGCTAATTGACCTAAACTGATTTCTTCGATATTAATTTCGGCAGCACTCACCAAAAATTGTGCGTCTTTTTCGTTGCTGTTTTCATCAAATTTCGCATCGTTACTTTCATCAGCAACTTCTTTGGTATTTTTAGATTCTTTGTCCATACATGAAGAGATGCCAATTATTATAGTCATTAATAATATTGCTTGTAACACGTTTGATTTATAATTTTTCATTTTGTGTATTAATTAGAAGTGATTATTTATTTTTTTCGACAGCTGCTGTTACCTCAGCTTTTGTCAAACCTGTTGTATTTTTATCAGGATCGGCTGTATTGGATTGTGAAGTGAATAACAGTTTAGTCATGTATTCGGGATTTGCGCCACTCATTTTTTGTTTGATGATATCACCATAAGCTTTACGTGCATATTCAACGGTTTTTTTATTAGTGATAATGTCGTTAGCTAAATTGAGTGCTAAAAAGTTGTTTGCCTCTTTATCACATCGTGCACTCATGGTGCCTTGTGTGCGGTCAAAAGTTACGCTGCCATCAAAAATTCCTAATTCATCCATTTTATCTACAGGCACTTTATACATTATTGTTGTCGTCATCATGTCGGTATGTTCAATGGGAAAGCTATGTTTCGATTCCGTTTTAGTAATGCTAATTTTTTGCCATACTCCTGCATTAATCCAAATCAATTCATCATCTGTAACACCATTGGGATCGCCGTATTTTTTTGTGATTTCGTCTACCGCCATTTGAGATGATTTATTCCAATTGGAAACATCTACCAAACTGTTGTTCTCATTATTAATTGCGGCATTTTGCATGTAGTCCGTCGTATCTTCTATTTCTTTATTTTTAGAACTTACTTTATCGCAACTTGAGATTGTAAATGTTGCAATTACTATCAGTGAAAGTAATATTAGATAATTTTTCATTTTCATTATTTTTTTTAAATTTATTTTACTTCTTCCATTTCTGATGCTTCAATATTGATAGCAGCAATTGCTAGTTCTGAAAGTTTTTTGTCAGCAGCT
>JAYVFV010000209.1:0-3052 GCA_043772885.1 Flavobacteriales bacterium | reverse complement strand
AACTCCGAATTATTGCTGCATTATCGGGCGAAGAAAACATGATTAAAGCATTTCAAAACAACGAAGACATTCACCGAAGTACCGCTGCAAAAGTGTTTAATGTTCCTTTGGAAGAAGTAACCAAAGAACAACGTAGCAATGCGAAAACGGTTAACTTCGGAATCATTTATGGGGTTTCCGCTTTTGGGTTGAGCAACCAGACTTCATTATCCAGAAAAGAAAGTGCCGAATTAATTGACGCCTATTACAAAACCTATCCGAAATTAAAATCCTATATGTCCGAGCAAGTCGATTTTGCCCGTGAAAACGGCTATGTGCAAACCGTTTTGGGAAGACGTCGTTATTTAAAAGATATCAATTCGGCAAATGCAGTGGTAAGAAGCGGTGCTGAAAGAAATGCGGTGAACGCACCAATTCAGGGTTCGGCTGCAGATATTATCAAAATTGCGATGATTAATATTTATAAAAAATTGTCTTCAGATACCGAAGGCTCGGTATGGAAATCAAAAATGCTGTTGCAGGTTCATGATGAGTTGGTTTTTGATGTACACAATTCAGAATTGGAGAAAATCCAACCCATGATTAAACACGAAATGGAAAATGCCTTCAAATTGGATGTTCCGTTAGAAATAGAAATGGGAATTGGAAAAAACTGGTTGGAAGCGCATTAAGTTAGTATTCAGAAATCAATTGAAAGTACTCATATTTTAATCAATATTTTAACACATGAAAAAAAACCTCTGCCTTTTCCTTTTAACAACATCAATTGCTATTGCACAACAAACGAAATTTCAAAAAATAGATAGTTTGTTAACTTTCTTGAACACTAATAACAAATTCATGGGTTCAATAGCTTTGCGTGAAAATGATAAAATTATTTTTGCCAAAACCTATGGTTTTGCCGATGTTGATACCAACAAAAAACTAGACGTTGACACTAAACTCAAAATAGGTTCAATAACAAAAACGTATACAGCCGTTATGATTATGCAGTTGATTGATGAAAAGAAATTGACTTTAGATACAAAACTTTCAAAGTTTTATCCAAAAATCCCAAATGCGGATAAGATTACGATTCATCTAATGTTGCATCATCGAACAGGAATTCCAGACTTTTTGAACGATGACCAAACCATTGTCGAAAAGTTATTTGTTTTTAATTCTAAAACTGAAATGATTGATAGAATTACCAAATATGAATCGGCATTTGAACCAAATTCTGCTCACAAATACAGTAATTCGAATTATTATTTGCTTGGAGCGATACTCGAAAATAAAACTCAAAAAAGCTTTTCAGAAAACTTGAATGAAAGAATCGTAAAAAAATTAAATTTAAAAAACACCTTTATTCCAATCGAAATAGAGATTAAAAACAACGAAAGTTTCTCTTATTTATTTGATGGAAATGTATGGGAGAAAACTCCAGAATGGAATAATTCTTTAGCGTTTGCCTCTGGAGACATTATGGCTACACCGACTGATTTGACTGCTTTCATGCATGGATTGTTTAACGGAAAATTGGTTTCGACAACAGCATTGGAACAAATGAAAACAATGGAAGATTACTATGGAAAAGGAATGATTATTGCGCCTTTTGGGGACAAAAAATTCTATGGACATACTGGCGGAATTGAAAGTTTTAGAGCTGTTGTTGGATACAATGAAGAAGAAAAATTCGGATTATCATTACTTGTAAATGGAGATAATTTCAATAGAAATGATATTATGATTGGAGTTTTGAGTTTGTATTATGGTAAAAAATATTCGTTTCCCGATTTAAAATCGTTTCCAGTTCCTGATGCTGTTTTGCAAAAATATGCGGGGACTTATGCCTGCAAAACGTTCCCGATCAAAATAGTTGTAACCACAGAAAACGGAAAATTATTGGCACAAGCAACGGGTCAGAGTTCTTTTCCGTTGGAAACAAAAAGCGAAACGGAATTTATTTTTACTGCTGCTGGAATTAAAATAAACTTTGCAGAAAACACATTTACTTTAAAACAAGGCGCAATGGAAAATATATTTACCAAAGAATGATTTTTTACGTATATGTTTTAGGTGAACAAAGGGTAAACATAGCAACAAATCAAAATTTTACATCGAATTTTTTACTACTTTTAAGATGTAAAAAATGTTATGAATTTTGGAAACACTAAAGACCATTTTGTATTTTTCTATTTTTAGATATCCTCTAAAAATTGAAGAAATACATAGCTACACTAACTATGTAAACATCTCAGAAACAGAAAAAGAGCTAGAGCATCTGGTAGCTGAAAAAATTCTTATCAAAGTGGATGAGTTTTATGTCTATGGCAGCGATATAGATTCGGTCATCAAAAGACTAAGAGGAAATCTTCATGCAAAGAAAGCAATTGTAAAAGCGCACAAAAAAGCTAAATTGATTGCCAAATTCCCTTATGTTGAAGCCGTTGGAATTTCGGGTTCGTTGTCAAAAGAATATTATGATAACGAAAGTGATGTTGATTTTTTTGTCATTACAAAACCAAATAAGTTGTGGATTTGCAGAACATTATTAATGCTTTACAAAAAGATATTTCTGCTTAATTCCCGAAAATATTTTTGTGTAAATTACTTCGTCTCTTCCAATCAAATGGAAATTCAAGAGAAAAACAGGTTTACTGCTACCGAATTAAAGACTTTAATTCCAATGCATGGTAAAATTATCTTCGAGCAATTTTATCAAAATAACAAATGGGTAAATGACTATTTTTCGAAGTTTGAACCTCAAATTGATACTGTTTCTGATAAAAAAAAACCTGCTTTCTCCCGTTTAATTGAGTTCGCTTTTGATACTAAATTTGGAACTATAACTGATTCTGTGTTCAAAGTAATTACCTTAAAAAAATGGAAATCCAAATTTCATTACATGAACGAAGAAGATTTCAAAATTGCACTCAAAACAACCAAAACAGTTTCAAAACACCATCCATCTAACTTTCAAAAAAAAGTTATCTTATCTTTGAATATAAAACTTGAAGAAGTTCAGTCAAAGTATAATTTAGTTTTACAAAGAGAACATGTCTAATATTCT
>JAYVFV010000208.1:0-8795 GCA_043772885.1 Flavobacteriales bacterium | reverse complement strand
TATGAGATTCCTCCTTCGTCGGAATGACAAGATGCATAATTGAAAAAAAAATGTAATTTTACAACATGGAAGCACCACTTGCAGAGCGTATTCGTCCTCAAAAATTAGAAGAGTTTATTAGTCAGTTACACTTAGTTGGTCCCAAAGGTTCGTTGACACAACAAATTAGTAAAGGAATTATTCCATCTATGATATTTTGGGGTTCACCAGGTACCGGAAAAACTACATTGGCACAAATTATTGCTAAGCAAAGTAATCGTCCGTTTTACGAGTTGAGTGCTATTAATAGTGGTGTAAAAGACATTCGCGATGTGATTGAAAAAGCCAAACAAAGTGGCGGATTGTTTACCGCAAAAAATCCGATTTTGTTTATTGATGAAATACACCGATTTAGCAAATCACAACAAGATTCCCTGTTAACAGCTGTCGAAAAAGGTTGGATAACGCTAATTGGTGCTACAACTGAAAATCCGAGTTTTGAAGTTATTCCCGCTTTATTGTCACGTTGTCAGGTGTATGTTTTAAATCCGTTTTCTAAAGATGATTTACTATCACTTTTGAAACGAGCCATGAAAGAAGATACCTTTATTTCCACAAAAAAAATAAAAATAAAAGAATCGGAAGCGTTACTTCGACTTTCGGGTGGCGATGGACGCAAACTATTAAATATTTTTGAACTTGTTATAAACGCAAGCCCTGAAGGTCAAATTACAATTACCAATCAAAAAGTTTTAGAATTAGTCCAGCAAAACACGGTTTTATATGACAAAACAGGAGAACAGCATTACGACATCGTTTCGGCATTTATAAAATCCATCCGCGGAAGCGATCCCAACGGAGCTGTTTATTGGCTGGCTCGAATGATTGAAGGTGGCGAAGATGTAAAATTTATCGCCCGACGTATGTTGATTTTGTCGAGTGAAGACATTGGAAATGCCAATCCAACTGCTTTTATCATGGCAAACAATACGTTTCAAGCTGTAGCGACAATCGGTTATCCTGAAAGCCGAATTATATTAAGCCAATGTGCAGTTTATTTAGCGACTTCTCCAAAAAGCAACTCGAGTTATATGGCTATTTCCGAAGCACAAACATTGGTGAAACAAACGGGCGATTTGCCAGTCCCTATTCATTTAAGAAATGCGCCAACCAAATTAATGAAGGAATTGGGTTATGGCGATGAATACCAATATTCGCATAGCTTTTCTAATAATTTTAGCGAACAAGAATATTTGCCCGATGCAATTTCAGCAAGCAAATTCTATGATCCTGGAAATAATTCTCGTGAAAATGGAACGAGAGAGTTTTTAAAAAATCGTTGGAAAGATAAATACGGATATTAAAATTTCACATCAACTTTTTCCGAAATAGGATTGTCATTTTGGTAATATTCAAAAAACCATTCGTTGTTTTTTAATACTAAAAGACCTTGCATAGCACCTTTGATTGCAGTATAAATATCTTTAACTGAAGTTTTATACAATTTCATAACTACTCTTGGCTCTGAATTTACCAATTGAAAACCATTTTGTGTAGGTTGCGCATATAACTGATTTGAAGTCGTGGCTGTAGCAACTATTTCTTTCGATTCTGAAAGAACTACTTTTGGTTGTTCGACAGCTTCTTTATAGGGTTTAACTTCAACTTGTTTTTCGGTAATAGCTATTTTTTCATCGTATTTATGATGCAAACTTTCAAAGGAAAAAAATGCCTGACGCAATGCCTCATTGTATGCCACGTTGTAATCTTTATCTTTGCTAGCACCTTCTCTTGAAGTAAATAAAACTTTTCCGTTGCAATCTTTAAGCACTACTTTAAGTTTTGTAAAAAACAAACCGTTATCTTTAACCAAATCAACATACACTTTATTGCAATTGACATTTAAAAAGTCATAAGGAACCGTTTCGGAATCTAAATAAGTTTCAAAACCATATTTCTGCATGAACAATTTGGTTAGCGTATTTAATTTGAATTTATCATTCTCTTTCCAATAACTAAATTTAGAAGGCACTAAAGCATATTTATAGCCATTAAGATTTTGAGCAATTGCAATAGTTGAGAAGATGAAAACCAATATAAATAAACCTATTTTTTTCATTATAAAATATTTTTTAATTCTAATAAATGATTCACAGAGGGAACGTTTAAAGGTACTTCTTTTTTTTCTGGATTAAAAAAAATCGCTTTAATTCCGAAATCGATAGCGCCTTTAATATCGGCATCCAAACAATCTCCAATCATAATGGCATTTTTTTTATGTGTATTTGCCAACGTCATTGCATGCTCATATATTTTCGGATTGGGTTTTTTAACTCCAGCCATTTCTGAGTTGGTAATGGAAGTAAAATAATCGGCAATTCCAGAATTAAATAACTTTTTATATTGAACATCGGCAAAACCATTGGTGATTACATGCAGTTTATAGTTGGGTTTAAGATAGTCTAAAACCTCTTTAGCTCCGTCGAAAAGTGTGTTGTTTTCTGGTAAAAACATGATGTAATCTTCCGAAAACTGTAAAATAGCTTCATCCGAAATCGAGTAATTAATAGCATCGAATGACTCTTTTAAACGCTTATATCGCAACTCTTCTTGTGTCATTTTATCCATTTGATACAACTTCCAACATGCTTGATTGATGGGAGCATAAACAGCAATAAAAATTTTGGTATCTAATGAAGGATGGTTTTTTCTAAAAATTTTATTAAAAGCCAACTCCGAATTTTTATCAAAATCCCAAAGCGTATGATCTAAATCGAAAAAAACGTCGGTAATGTGTTGCATTTTTTAAAATATTCCTTCATCGTTAAAACTGTAAAAACCATTTTCTGTGATGATAACATGGTCAAGAACCAAAATATCCATTTGTTGCCCAGCAATTTTTAACTTTTTAGTTATTTCTCTATCGGCATCGCTGGCGAGCAATTTTCCAGAAGGATGATTGTGCGTCAAAATTAACGAAGTTGCATTATATTCCAATGCCGTTTTAAAAATAATTCTAGTATCAACGATTGTTCCTGTCATTCCACCTTTTGACAATTGCGATTTGTGAAGCACTTTATTGGAATTATTAAGGTACAATACCCAAAATTCTTCGTGATGCAATTCGCCAATTAAAGGTTGCATGATTTCAAAAACGGCTTTACTAGAAGTGATTTTTTGAAATTCGGCTGCTTCTTCCGACCTTCGTCTTCGTCCCAATTCTAAAGCAGCAACTATAGCAATGGCTTTTGCTTCTCCAATTCCTTTGAATTCGGTTAGTTGTACAATAGATAATTTACTAAGTTGATTAAGATTGTTGTTTACCGAAGCTAAAATGCGCTGACACAATTGAACGGCACTTTCATTGCGTGAGCCAGAACTGATAAGTATTGCGAGTAATTCCGAATCGGACAAAGCTGATTTGCCCTTGAGTAGCATTTTTTCACGCGGGCGATCATCTTCCGCCCATTGGTTGATTGGTGTGTACATTTTATTTTGGCTTTTAAAAAGTAAAGTAACTTATTTTTTTAAAGAGTTCAAAATAAAAGGGGTACAAATTCGTTCTAAATTCAAACTTAAAAAATGAAATTCTATTTACTTTCAATATTATTATTAGTTCATTTAAGCTGTAAAAAATCAGAGAATGTAGCTTCAAACAATCAAAATTCGAAGATTTCGTTAATCGAAAATCCAACCACTTTTCAAGAAAAATTATCGCATGCTGCCATTTCAATTATTGATACGTCAATTGAATATGACCCTGCTTATTTTTCGATAAAATACCCAAATGGTGATGTTCCAAAAGATAAAGGAGTTTGCACGGATGTTATAATTCGAGCGTATCGAAAAGTTGGGATTGATTTACAAAAAGAAGTCCATGAAGACATGCTGAAAAATTTTGCTTTATATCCAAATCTAAAAAAATGGGGATTGAAGAAATGCGATACTAATATTGATCATAGAAGAGTTCCGAATTTGGAAGTTTTCTTCGGAAGAAAAGGAAAAAAACTAGCTATTTCAGACGATGCAAATGAATACAAAACTGGTGAATTGGTAACTTGGATAATTGGTAAAAAATATCCACACATTGGTATTATCACTAATAAAAAATCACCAGACGGGAAACGACCAATGCTAGTTCATAATGTGGGTGGCGGACAAGTTTTAGAAGATTGTTTGTTTAGTTATGAAATTGTTGGGCATTATTGCTATGAGAAATAAGTAACCTTTACAATTTCGACGAAGGAGAAATCAAATAACCTGAATTACTTGATGGGATTACTTCGTTTCCCGAAAATTTCGGGACAAGCTCTCGCAATGACTTCTACACCATCAACGCTTTCACCTCATCAAAATTCAATCCGCCGTAATTCCCAGAACTCATTAGTAATAACGCCGAATTATCAAAATTTTGAGCGAATAAGAAATTCTTAAAATCAGCTGGATTGGTATAAATAATTAAATTGTCTTTTTGGAATGATTGTGCAATTTGCTCGTAGGTAACTTCTTCGAGTTGTTTGATTTTAACTGCATCGGGCGAATAGAAAACGACTGCAACATCGGCTGCGTCTAATGTACCTTGGTATTCTTTTAGAAATTCGGCGTTCAAACTACTATAGGTATGCAATTCCAAACACGCTATTAATTTTCGGTTTGGATACTGATTTTTAACAGCTTGAGTCGTTGCCAAAACTTTACTTGGCGAATGCGCAAAATCTTTGTACGCTACTTTTCCTTTTCCTTCGGCGATTTTTTCCAAGCGTTTGGATGCGCCTTTAAAACTGGCAATGGCTTCATAAAAATCGGCTTCGTCAACGCCCATGTTTTGACAAATCCATTTGGCACCAGCAAGATTATTAAGGTTGTGCGCACCGAAAACTTCGATTGGCATTGGACCTTCGGGAGTCGCTAACAAAGTAGTTCCGTCTTCAACAGTATAACTTGGCGTTGCGTAAGGTAATCTTCGAATGGTATTTATGGTTTCCTCGGCTACCTTTTTTACGGTTTCATCTTCTTCGTTGTAAACTAAAATGCCGCCTTTTGTAATTTGGTTGACAAAAATTTCGAATTGCTCGACATAATTTTCGAAAGTGGGGAACACGTTAATATGATCCCATGCAATCCCAGAAAGCAACGCAATATTGGGTTGGTACAAATGAAATTTAGGACGTCTGTCAATTGGAGACGACAAATATTCATCGCCTTCTAAAACGATAAAGTCATTTTCTTTTGTGAGATGCACCATAGTGTCAAACCCTTCTAATTGCGCACCCACCATATAATCGACTTCAATATTGTGGTAATGCATAACATGCAAAATCATCGAAGTGATAGTAGTTTTTCCGTGGGAACCACCAATAACCACTCTTGTTTTATTTTTAGATTGTTCGTATAAAAACTCAGGATACGAATAGATTTTTAAACCTAGTTCCTGTGCTTTTAACAATTCCGGATTGTCCGCTTTGGCGTGCATTCCGAGAATAATCGCATCAATGTTTGAAGTTATTTTTTCTGGAAACCAGCCCATTTCTGTTGGCAGTAATCCTTTCTTTTCCAATCGCGATTTGGATGGTTCAAAAATAGCATCATCGCTACCGGTAACTTGATATCCTTTGTTGTGTAATGCTAAAGCTAAATTGTGCATGGCGGCACCGCCAATAGCTATGAAATGTGTTGTCATATTTTGGTTGTGGGTTGTCGGTTGTCGGTTGTCGGTTGTCGGTTTTACTTCCAGCAACAGAGAACTGACAACTATTTTTCAAATTCTTCTTTTAATTTGTTGGCTTTAATTTTGTCTTTCAACTTGGTCAAATATAAATTATATAACTTTAAAAAAGTAGTTTTTGAATTGCCAATTTCGTGTGCTTTTATATAATTAGCTTCGGCGTTTTTGTAGCGATTAAAGTATTCGTCGATATAGCCCTTAGATAAATAACCATCGACTTTGGACAAGCTCATTAATTCATTGGAATATTTAGTGGCTTTGTTTTCACTGCCGCCGACAATTACGGGTAATTCGATGTAAAGCATGACTAAAGCCCAGCGTGTTTCGATGTGTTTTGGGTCAAGTTTGGCTGCAGTTAGGAAAGATTTTTCGATGTCATCTAGCATACCAATTGCTTTGAATTTAGTAACTTTTTTTGCTTTCATTCCCAAAGCACCACCGAATTTATAATGGTAATTGGCTGTTTTTGGAAATTGCATTTTTAATATTTTATATTGTCCAATAGCTTCATCCCATTTCTTTTGGTGACCAGCAATATCTCCAAGGTATTCGATTGTTTTATAATTATTGGGATTGGATTTTAAGTAGCTTTCAAAAAGCACTTTCGACTGTTCCCATTTTTGCTGTTGGAATAGTTTTTCGGCTTTATCAAAATCGGTTTCTGCCATGATTTGAAAAGATAAAAGAAGAAAGAAGAAAGATAGGATTTTCATGGTTGGGGAATATTTATCAAAAATAAGAAATTGGTTTTATAAAACAGAATGTGTTTCAAATAAGTTTACAAAAATGCAATACGATCACTGTCTAGCCCTGATGGAAGAAAATGTCGCGCATGACGAACAGCAGGAATTACCATAACTGATAAATCCCGAGCCATTCGCTTTAAATAGAGATTAGCTTACGCTCCGTTCGCTTCGCTCGGGTGCTTCGTTCCTCGCAAAACCAAAAAATCCGACCTAATTACTTAAGTCGAATTTAAATTTATTTTTTGGATTTATTATCTTACCAAAGTCATTTCATCAACAATGTGCTTAGCTCCAGAGAAATTCTCGATTACCCATAACACATAGCGAATATCAACATTGATGGTTCTTTGTAATTTGTTGTCGAAGATAACGTCACCTGCCATAGCTTCGATGTTTCCGTCGAAAGCCAAACCGATTAATTCTCCTTTTCCATTCAGCACTGGCGAACCAGAGTTTCCTCCTGTGATGTCATTATCGGTTAAGAAATTCACGTGAAGTGAACCGTCTTTGTCGGCAAAACGTCCGTAATCTTTGTTTTTGTTCATTTCGATAATACGCGTTGGCAAATCAAATTCTTGATCATCCTTTTTGTATTTTTTCACCTGACCCGCCAATGTTGTGTAATTGTTTACAACAGCATCGTTGCGTTTGTCTGCTGGAAGTGAACGCACTTTACCATACGTTAAACGCATAGTTGAGTTAGCGTCTGGATATTTTATAGCTCCGATTTTAGATTCTCTTAAACCATCAACCAATAAACGGAATGCCGTAGTGTAATCGTTTTGTGCTTTTGTAATTTCATCTGATTTTGCAGCAAAATGAGTTGTCATATCGTTAGATAATGCATATAACGGATCATTAGTCAACATTCCTTCACTAGGTAATTGTAAGAACGCTTTGATTTTATCAACAGAAGTAAAGATACTTAAGTCGAATGCCGCATTTACATATTTGGTAAAATCGTTGTTGTTTTCATCACCAATTTTTTTAACTAATGGCGCAATAGCATAACCTGTAGATTTTGTAGTATATACTTTTAATTGTGCTGCTAGTAAATCTTTTTCAGCCGGAATGTGTAAATCTTTAAACATGTCTTCTGCCATTTCAATAATCTTTGGTGCTAAAGTAGTTCGTTTTGCAGCGTCTGCTTTTGCGTAAATATCCAATTGACGACCCATTGTTCTGCTTACTGCTCCGAAAGCAGTAGTTCTAAACAATTGTTGTAAATAATTATCATGACGTGATTTTTCGTTTGTTAAACCGTAGAATTTATTGATATTGGTAATTACATTACCATACTTTTCTTTATTTGCTGGTTGATTTGCCCATTTGTCAAATTTGGCTTCTTGCGTTGCTTTTGATTTAGCTGTACCAAATTTGGTTAACGCATCAATCATTCCTTGACGGTTTTTCCAATAATTAGCTGTTGAAGCATATTTAGAAGCATATACTAAATTTAAAGCATCACTTTTGTCCATGTATTTTTTCATGTTATCCATTCCGGTTTTAGCACCTTCCACCCAAGCAGGATAAGCAAATTTTACGTTTTGCTCAATTCCACCAGCCGGCATCCAACGGTTGGTCCTTCCAGGATAACCTAAAATCATGGCAAAATCATTTTCTTTTACTCCGCCTAAATTAACAGGAAGGTAATGTTTTGGTTGCAACGGAACATTTTTATCTGAATAATCAGCAGGATTTCCATTGGCATCTGCATACACTCTAAACATTGAGAAATCGGCAGTGTGACGTGGCCATTCCCAGTTGTCTGTATCGCCACCATATTTTCCTAAACTTTCTGGTGGTGTTCCAACCAAACGAACGTCTTTATAATCTTGATAAACAAAATAATAGAATTCATTTCCTTGAAAAAATGGACGAACAGAAACCGTGTATTTCCCACCTTCATTATTTTCTTTTTCGATAGCAGCAATTTCTTGGTTAATTGCTTTTTCTCTATCTGCTTCACTCATTGAAGCATTTACTTTAGCTAAAATACGTTTTGAACAATCATCCATACGGACAAAGAAACGCACAAATAAACTTGATGGTTTGATTTCTGATTTTCTATCGGCTGCCCAAAAGCCATCTTTTAAATAGTTTTTGTTGGCTGTAGAAAGTTCTGCAATGGCATCATAACCGCAATGGTGATTGGTTAAAACTAATCCGTCTTTAGAAATAATTTCTGCAGTACATCCACCGTTGAATTGAACGATGGCATCTTTTAAACTATGATGATTGATGCTGTAGATTTCATCGGCTGTTAATTTCAAGCCCATTTTTTGCATATCACGGTGGTTTAATCGTTCGATAAACATTAAGAACCACATTCCCTCGTCAGCTTT
>JAYVFV010000207.1:0-8869 GCA_043772885.1 Flavobacteriales bacterium | reverse complement strand
ATCATTTTTATTTCGCCAATGTAATTGTTTTGCGAAAAAGCTTTTCCGTTTATCATAAATGAAAAAGCAATAACTAATAAAAGGGTAATTTTTTTCATAAAAGTGTGATTTTAAAGTTACCATAAAAGTATAATTTTTTTTCCATTTAAATTATTAACAAGTATTATTTTAGTATTTCAACACTATTTAGTATAATTGTTACGAATCAATTCGTCAGAGTTTAAAAACCAAATACCTCTTTTATGTCTTCTTTTTTTTCAAAATTTCAAACACTGTTAGGTGTTCTTGTAATCTTATTGTTTGTTAATTGCACTTCCGTGGAAAAGTACAATCAAAAAGTCACCCAACCTATTGCTGTTGAAAAACTACAAGCAGACATTAATTACACCCAACACAAATTAGAAAAATTGCACCCCAATTTGTATGGTTATATTTCTAAGGAAAAACTCAACTTCAAATTCGACAGCATTCGTTCTGTGGTCAATAAACCCATGACGAGCAAGGAGTTTTATTTTGTTATTAGTCCGGTTATTGCTGCTGTCCGCCAAGGACATATGACCATGTCGCCAACGATAAAAAAAGTTTCCAAAAAAGAGGCGAAGCGGTATAAGAAAAGTGGTGACGGACCGATTTCTCAATTTGTTTTCGAATGGCAAAATGACAAATTGTATGTGCTGAAAAGTAAATCCAAGAAAAATAAAATTAATGCTGGTGCCGAAGTGATTTCCGTTAATTCTATTACGCCACAATCGATTTATGCGAAATACAGAAAATCGTTTACTTCTGATGGGTTAAATACCACTTTCTTACCCAAGCTTTTTTCCAAACGCTATACTTTATTTTTAACTAACGAAATCGGAATTAACGATAGTCTAACCTATATTTTTAAACAAAATGATTCACTACTAACTCGAATAGTTTCGAGAAATAAACCTGTTAAAAAAGTTAAAGACACTACTAAAGTTGTCACTAAAGCACCTATCGATAAAGTCAAAATCAAAGCAGAAAAAAAGCGCAAACGTATTTATGGTTTTGATGAAGTAAGTAAAGAATATGTCAAAAGTTTAAAGGTAGTTCCGACTGATACTTCGGTTGTAGTTTTGAAAATTAAGAATTTTTCGGAAGGACGTTATTATCGCATTTATGATGCACTTTTCGATTCCATTCAGAGGTTGAACATCAAAACCCTAATTATCGATTTACGGGATAATCCTGGCGGAAGAATTGCAGAAGTGGTAGAATTGTATTCGTATCTTACTGATGCCGAATATACGATGTTGCAACCTTCGGTAGTTACTTCTAAAACCAGTTTATGGAAAACGGGAATTTTTAAAACCGTACCAAAATTGGCATATCCGTTTATCGGAATCGGCTATCCTTTTTATATGGGACTTTCGTATTTTAAAACTACAAAGAAAGATGACGGTACGTATCGTTTTTCGGTCACAGGTGCTAGAAAACGAAAAAGCAATCCAAATCATTTTAAAGGGCAACTGTATGTGATGATAAATGGAGGCAGTTTTTCGGCTTCGTGTTTACTTTCATCGGCTTTAAAACTACATCCGAATGTAACTTTTGTCGGAGAAGAAACTGGTGGTGCATTTAATGGAACCGTTGCTGGAATTATGCCTGTAGTTGAATTGCCCAATTCTAAAATCCCATTGCGATTGGGTTTAATAGATATTAAAACCATCAGTCAGACCGATGTTAATGGTAGAGGGATTTTTCCGGATAAAGAAATTGTGCCAAGTTTGCAAGATAAAATCGACCAAAAGGATCCTGAGTTGGATTGGATTTTAAGTGATAGTAAGAAGAAGAAGTAAATTTAAAATTCTTATTTTCATACACGTAAAACCACCTGTTTTTTGTAACCGGAGAGCTTTTTTGTAAGAAATTGATGATTTCTTTATGCAAGTAACAAAATAAAAGTCTATTATTGTTTTTTATATTATTAAGACTTTATGAAACAGTACAAGAATAATTCTGCGAATTGAAAAAATAATGATTTGATTTAAAATTATATGCCATGAAACTACATCAAAAGCTATTTTTAGTAGTATTACTTTTAAGCATTACTTCGGGATTTAGTCAATCGTCATGCCCAAATTCCGATTTTGAATCGGGGACTTTAACTGGATGGCAAGGAGGTACAGGTATTTGTTGTCTGATCAGTGCCAACTCAGCTGGAATTGTTTCTGGTCGTCACACCATTATGACAGGAACGGGTACCGACCCAAACACATGTAACGTTGTTACCGAAGTTGCACCAGGTGGATTGTATTCGGCACGATTAGGAAATGATAGCTCAGGTTCTGAAGCTGAAAAATTAACCTATACTTTAATAGTTAGTCCATCAAATACCCTTTTTATATATAAATACGCTGTAGTTTTAGAAGATCCTGATCACTCTCAAAGTGAGCAACCTCGATTTCAAATTAGAGTATTAGACGCTGCTGGAAATCTTATAGATCCTATTTGTGGTGAGTATACAGTAGTTTCGGGAAGCAATATTCCGGGCTTTCAAACATGTAATGTTGATATTCGATATAAAGATTGGACAACAGTTGGACTTAATTTAAGTGCGTACATCGGACAATCTATATCTATTGAGTTTGCAACAGGTGATTGTTCGTTAGGCGGGCATTATGGTTATGCGTATGTAGATGCTTATTGTTCTCCACTACAGATTAGTTCGACCTATTGCACTGGTTCTCTCGCAGCGATTTTATCAGCACCAATTGGGTTTTCTTATTTATGGAATACAGGAGCAACAACGCAATCTATAAATGTAAGCAATCCAAATGCAGGTTTAGTTTATACGTGTTTGTTAACTTCAGTAACAGGTTGCACTGTAAACATTTCAACAAATTTAACGCTCTTTGATCCAGTTGCCAATTTTACAATAACAAATACGTGTTACGACGATGCTGTTTTTGAGAATACAACCTATTTACCATTCGGAACTATTTTAGATTCTTTCTTATGGAATTTTGGTGATGGTTCTACGTCAACACTTGAAAATCCAACTCATACTTATGCAACACCCGGAACCTACAATGTTACCTTTACGATTTCTAATGCTTTAGGATGTTCAAGTACAACAACCTATCCGGTAACGGTTTATCAATCTCCAACAGCAGCTATTGTCTATTCTGGAAGTTCCTCATTTTGTACCTCCCAAACAACACCTCAATTAGTAACTTTAACGGGAACAAATTTATTTATTGGCGGTGTTTTTAGTGCACCCACTGGCTTAACTATTGATGCAACAACTGGAGCAATTGATCCAAGTACAAGTACACCGGGGAGTTATGTTGTATCGTATACAATTCCAACTGCCAATGGTTGTTCCGTTCTACCATCAACAACAAATTGTACCATAGTACTTTCTCCCTCAGCTACAATTAGTTATCCCAATTCTCCTTATTGTGGAAATCTTACTTCACAGCAATCTATTACATTTAATGGATTAGGAGCTTTTACTGGAGGAACATTTACTTCCACTTCAGGTTTGACAATTGATAGTGCAACCGGAGCAATAACACCAATTTCAAGTACAGCTGGAAATTACGTGGTTACCTACAATGTACCTGCATTTGGTGGTTGTGCTGGATTTCCAATAACGACCAATGTGGTTATAGGTTCCTATCCAACAGCAATAATGAGTTATGCAGGAACTCCGTTCTGTAAATCGTTACTTACTTTTCAACCAGTGACTTTAACAGGAACGAATGGTTATACTGGAGGTGTTTTTAGTTCTACTACGGGTTTAATTATTAATTCAGTAACGGGAGCCATTAATCCAGTTCTTAGTACTCCGGGAACATACACTGTCACTTATATTATTCCAGCTATTCCAAATTGTACTTTGGCGCCAGTTACTACTAGTGTTACAATTACGGGTATTCCTACGGCTACAATAGCGTATAACACACCATTTTGTAGAGATGTTACTACTCCGCAATCGGTAAATTTGAATGGAACTTATGCTTATACTAACGGAGTATTTACTTCGTCAACCGGATTGGTAATTAATAGCACAAATGGAGCTATAACTCCAAGTACCAGTGATGCTGGAGTTTATACAATAACGTATACCATTCCGAGTTCTGGAGGTTGTGCTTCATCTGTAGTCACCACATCGGTTACCATATATCCATTACCAGATCCTATATTAGTTGATGGTGATATTTGTTTTAATGCGAACGGAAATTTAGTTCGGAATTATTCTTTTGTATCGGGTTTAAGTATTTTAAACTATTCGTTTGAATGGTTTTTCAATGGCGCTTTGATACCTGGTGCCAATCTGAGTTATTATACCGCTATAGCCATTGGAAATTATTCGGTAATTGCAACCAATAGCGTAACAGGATGTAAATCGAGTCAGGTTTTTGGTACCGTTATAGAAGCTGTACAATCTACCGATTTTTTCACAAGTATTGATGCTACTTTTACACAACATAATGTTATGACTGTTGTTGTACAAGGTGGCACTGGACCTTTTCTTTATCAATTGGATAATGGACTCATTCAAGTATCCAATGTTTTTTATCAAGTTGCATCTGGAGTTCATAACGTAACCGTAACCGACAATACTGCTTGTACGCAAATAACGAAAGTAGTAACGGTAATGGGTTATCCAAGATTTTTCACTCCGAATAGTGACGGAACTAATGATTATTGGAACATCTATTATTATAATGATTTACCCGAAGCACAAGTGTACATTTTTGATAGAGAAGGAAAATTTTTAAAGCAATTTGACCCTTCTGATCAGGTTGGGACGGAACTTATAATGGCTACATGGTTCCCGCTACCGATTATTGGTTTCTTGTAAAATACAAAGAGAAAAACCTAGATGGCGTAAAAGAAGCAAGAGAATTTAGAGCTCACTTTTCGTTAAAGAGATAATAAAATACCCGTTTAAAAACATACTTTTTTAAACGGATATTTTAATTAAGAGTAATTGAATTTATTTCTGTACTTCATCAAAATTTACCATCCAACAGATGCCAAATTTATCGGTAAACATTCCGAAATACGCACCCCAAAAAGTTTTATTCATAGCCATAATAACGTTTCCACCAGCCGAAAGTCCGCTAAAGAGTTTGTCTGCTTCTGCTGTACTGTCGGTATTTATTGATATGGAAAAGTTGTTTCCCACAATTACATCGCCACTTTGAACGGTACTATCGCTTCCCATTAGTATAGTGTCTTTTCCGACAGGTAAAGAAACGTGCATGATTCTGTCAGCATCTTCGGCTGTTGGTGGTGGACAATTGTCGTCGGCAGGCATGTCTTTGAATTTTCCCATGTAGGGAAATTTGCCTCCAAAAATCGATTGATAAAATAGAAATGCTGCTTCGCATGTTCCGTTAAAAATTAAATAAGGATTGATTGATGCCATTTTATTTTTGTTTTAAATTAGTATTCTGAAAGTTGTTTTATTTTTTCCAATGCATTCGGAAAGGTCGTAGTAAAATATTCTTGGTATTTTTCGATGACATCCATTTTGACTTTTAGGATAGTGTCATTTCCATTTGGTGCTAATTCGTAGATTTCCATAGCGCCTGTCCATTCTTTCACTGCGTTATCGATAGGCATTTCTTTGAAATTTTTGACTTCGCTAATGTGTTTAAAAGCCATAAGTTTTGCTTTAGGGTTGCTGTGCAATGGAATCGTCTATGGATTTAAAATAGGTAGTTATTGTTTTTTTTCGGAAAACTAAAGTACTAAAAAAAGTTTACGAACTACACGACAACATCGAACAACCGACTTTTATTCTTGCCCAATCGGGTCTTTTAACGTACCATTTTTCATGTTGAGGTTGTTCGTGATACGGATTTTTAAGCAAGGTGTATAATTCATCAATAACTGAATAATCGTCGGTATTAGCAGCATCAATTGCGAGTTGCGCCATATAATTGCGAAGCACGTATTTCGGATTTACAGCATCCATATTTTCTTTTCGGATTGCATCACTCAACGTTTCTTTATGCAATCGATCGATGTATTTTTTAAACCAATTCTCCCACGTTTTGAGTAGCTCTTTTTTAACTTCTTCGGGTTTATAAAAGGCATCGTCTATAATTGCGATGCCACATCCTGGCGAATGTTCTTTTTTTACGAGAGCCAATTCTCTAAAGAAAATAGTCATATCGGTTTCGGAGAGTTGCAACACTTTTTCCAAATCGGAAATCAATTTTACATCTTCTTTTAAGTGTAAAGTCAAGCCCAATTTATTGCGCATCATATCTAGATAATCCTTTTCGTATTGCTTTTGAAAGCCGTTCAAAATAGTTTCTAACGAAGTCACATCTTCAATTAACGGATACAATGTGTTTGCCAATTGGTACAAATTCCACAACGCAATTTCGGGTTGGTTGCCAAAGCGGTATCTTTTATGTTCGTTATCGGTGGTATTGGGTGTCCAATTCGGATTGTAATCTTCCAACCAACCGTATGGTCCGTAATCAATTGTTTGACCGTGAATCGACATATTATCGGTATTCATAACGCCATGAACAAATCCGACACGCTGCCAATGCACAATCATTTCTCGTGTAACATTAGCCACCGCTTTAAAGAATTGAATGTATTTTTCTTTTGATTTAGAAGTTATTTGTGGAAAATACTGTTTGATGGTAAAATCGGCTAGTAATTGTAAGTTGGTTTTATCGTGTCGAGCGGCAAAGATTTCAAAATTGCCAAAACGAATAAACGAAGGAGCCACTCTGCAAACGATTGCTCCTTTTTCATAATCGGCATTACCATCGTAAAGCATGTCTCTTAAAACGTCATCGCCTGTCAGCATTAACGATAAAGATCGCGTCGTAGGTACATTTAGATGAAACATTGCTTCACTGCACAAATGTTCGCGAATGGAAGAACGCACTACTGCCAAACCATCGGCACTACGCGAATACGGTGTACTTCCAGCACCTTTTAATTGTATTGTGTAAAATTGATGTTTGTGTTCTATTTCTGCCAAATTGATAGCACGTCCGTCACCTAATTGCCCGGCCCAATGTCCGAATTGATGACCCCCGTAACACATCGCAAACGGTTTGGTATTGTCGAGGATTTTTTTTCCTGAAAAAACATTTAGAAAATCGTCTGATTGTGTTTGGTCAATTGTAATTCCGAGTAATTTGGCTACATCTTCTGAAGCATGAAGCAATTTTGGATGCGATGGAACACGCGGATTTGCATACGAAAAGCAAGCATTATAAACTTGTCGCGTCACATTGGATTCCTCTTTGTCGTAAGGTAAGTCAGTGGTAAATCTATTTTGGATGTTAAGATTCATAGGAACTGGGGAATGAATTTCAAATATACGCAATTTTTCAATTGAATGTTAAAACCCTAGCCCTGATGGAAGGGAAAATCCTTTTTTTTAATTACCACGGGTTTAAACCCGTGGTAATTAAAAAAAAGATTGGAATGACAGCAGGAGATTGCTTCAAAAAATTCGCAAAGACAGCTTCTAAACTATATAAATAATTAAAAAAATGTATCTTTGAAAATTATTTCAAAAGTCATGATTACAACGGAAACAGTAACGCAGTTAGAACAATATTTTCAACAGTTTCGTAAGCATATTATCGGAATTGATCAGGAATTTTTGTCTCCTTATGGGAAGCAAAAAATTATTTATACCGATTGGACTGCGAGTGGAAGATTGTACCGTCCGATTGAAGAGAAATTGATGAACGAATTTGGTCCGTTTGTAGCCAATACGCATACCGAAACTTCGATTACAGGAACGGCAATGACAATGGCGTATCACGAAGCCCGACATATCATAAAGCATCATGTAAATGCGAATAATGACGATGTGATTATTACCAATGGAACTGGAATGACTGGCGTTGTAAATAAATTTCAACGCATACTTGGACTTCGAATTCCGGAGAATTTAAAAGCGTTTACGACCATTCCGGAAGCGATAAAACCGATTGTTTTTATTTCCCATATGGAGCATCATTCCAATCAAACTTCGTGGTTGGAAACGATTGCTGATGTGGAGGTGATTCCGTGTGACGAAGTGGGTTTGTTCTGCCTCAACGAGTTTACAAAATTAGTAGAAAAATACAAAGACCGAAGTTTTAAAATTGCGTCTATTACGTCGTGTTCGAACGTTACGGGAATACGAACGCCGTATCACGAAGTTGCCAAAATAATGCATCAAAATAATGGTGTTTGCTTTGTTGATTTTGCTTGCTCTGGACCGTATGTGGATATCGATATGCATCCATCGAATCCTGAAAGTTATTTGGATGCTATTTTCTTTTCCCCACATAAATTTTTAGGCGGACCAGGCACTTCTGGCGTTTTGGTGTTTAATAAAAATTTGTACAAAAATAATGTACCAGATTGTCCGGGTGGCGGAACCGTGAGTTGGACGAATCCGTGGGGAGAACATAAATACATCGACAATATTGAAGATAGAGAAGATGGTGGTACACCAGGATTTTTGCAAGTAATTAAAACCGCATTGGCGATTCAGTTGAAAGAGCAAATGGGTGTGAACAATATTTTGGAGCGAGAACACGAAATCGTTGAATATGTTTTTGAACAATTGGGAACTATCGAAAATATCAAAATATTAGCAAAAGAACATCAGGATAGGTTAGGAGTGATTTCCTTTTATATTGATGATTTGCATTTTAATTTAGGGGTAAAACTGCTGAATGATAAATTCGGAATCCAAACGCGTGGCGGATGCAGTTGTGCTGGAACGTATGGTCATTTTTTATTGCATGTTGATCAAGAAACGTCTAACGATTTGGTGTGTCAGATTACGTCGGGCGATTTAATTAAAAAACCAGGATGGATTCGAATGTCGATACATCCAACAACAACAACA
>JAYVFV010000206.1:0-8885 GCA_043772885.1 Flavobacteriales bacterium | reverse complement strand
AAAACGTAATCCTTTTTTAAGACGAAAAAACTATCAGAATTTTAATTTGCACTCCAATCAGAATTTCTCAAACACTCCTAATCCAAATAAAGCAAAATCGTATTTTACAGGATCGTTTTTATCGAACAAACGCAGGTTCGTATCGAGTTCTAAAAGTGCTTTGGCGTCGTTTTGTTTGCGCGTTAGGAGGCTCAATTTTCGGGCGACATTTCCCGAATGAACATCAAGCGGACAAGAAAGTGCAGCAGTTGGAATGGTTTTCCAAATACCAAAATCAACGCCGTTGCTATCGTTGCGCACCATCCATCTAAGAAACATGTTGATGCGTTTGGCAGCCGAATTATTTAAAGGATCAGAAAGGTGTTTTTGTGTTCGATTTTGATGCTCGATTTCGAAGAATACTTTTTTAAATTCGGAAATGCTTTTTTGCATAGAAACGGCTTCCTGATTTTTCGCAAAAGCAACTTCCAACCCATTGTGATTTTTATAAATGTGTTGCAATCCTTTTACAAAAGTGACAAAATCGACACTGTTGAATGTTCGGTGAACGAAGTTTTCTAATTTTTCTAAATGGTAATCGTGATGGTTCATCACAAAATCAAAAGGAGAATTTCCCATCAAATCCATCATTTTTTTGGCATTGGTAATTATCATTTTTCGATTTCCCCATGCGATAGTTGCCGTTAGAAATGCAGCGATTTCGATGTCTTCTTTTAGTAAAAATTGATGCGGAATTTGAATCGGATCGCTTTCGATGAAATTGGGATTGTTGTACAATGCTACTTTTTCATCTAAAAACGCTTTGAGTTCATTAGGGTTCATTTGGTTTTACTTTTTTTGGGTAAAATCCGTCTTTTATAGTGTCAGTTCTCATTTGCGGAACGATATAAAAATATTTTTTAAAATAAGCAATTTGCACTTTGTTTACGCATGGTAAATCGCCATCGCCACTTCCCCAGAAAAAGGAATTGTTAACAGGAGAATTGTATTTTAAATTGCCATCGACTATGGTTTCAAATGTAGTGTTGTATTTGGTGTTCTTGTATGGATAAATACTATTTTCAAAGGAAAAATTACTAACTCGTTGCATGAATTTATAATTGGAAAAATTATTCAAATTAACGGGTAGAAACAGAATTATGATGGCCGGAATTAACGATAAATACAAAAACAGTAGTACTATTTTCTTCTGATAAAAAATACACGTAAAACAAAATAGCGAAAAGAACATCACATAATTGATGAAAAAACGAAATTGCGGAGACGTTTCAAACAATAATAGTAGTTGCACAACCATCAAAATATACAGTATCCAAATGGCTTTTTTATTAAAGAATTTATAGATGAAAAACGGACAAACGATTATCAAACCAATTATTGATTTATTGAACAATCCGTTGAGTTTCGGAAGCGAAAGCCATTGTCTAAATAAATCCCAACCCGACATCGCTTTGTATTGTTCGGCATCAACAAAATAACCGTAGAGTTTTAATTCATTGTAATAAAAATGTTCAATTTGATCCGGAATAGCATATTCTAAAGAAGTAAATTGAAATAATTTGTACGGAAAAACAGGTGATCCGCAAATAATCATGTTTTTTAAAATAAACAATGATAACACTAAAGTGGCTAATACAATAGGTTTTAGAAGGTTCTTGGCAAGTATTTTATAATTTATTTTAAATAAAATAATTGGAATGAATACAAATACAAGCGTGGTGTTTTTAATATAAAGTAGAAACAATACCAGCAGTACTATCAGATTAAAATTTTCAACGGAAATGGTTTTGTAGTTATTCAAAAAATAGAAAAACAAGATGAACGTCAATATATATACCGGAACATCGGGAGACGGCGCGCTAATAAATTGAAAAAACAACAGGTTTACAAAAGGAAGCAAACCGACAATCAAATAAATTTTATTGTTATTTTTAAAATAAGCACTGAGTTTTTCGATGGCAAAAATATTCCCGAGAAGCAAGCAAAATCCACTTAAGTCATTAAAATTTTGATAGAGAAACGAAAAATTAAAAGCACTTTGCGTGATGTGCCAACCGCTCAATTGTCCGAGGAAAAAATGCAAATTCACCAAACCCCTTACAAATCCATATTCGTTTAACCATTTTATGGTTTGTATGTAATACGATTCGTTGTCGATTACATACGGAATCGACGCACACTGCGCTACAATCAAAAAAGTAATGATAATCAAATACGATTTTAAAATCCATTCTAAGTTTTTAAATTGACTTTTAAAAGCGCTGTATATTTTTAGGATATCCGACTTATATTTGATAAAAATCAGCAGATTCACCAAAAGTAAAAACCAATGAAATTCGATATTTATCCGATCAAAAACCGCCCAAATACTAGCGAAAATAGTAGTAGCAAACAACCCTAAAATGGACGTAATTACAAAATTATCGTTTTTCAACGACAAAACTTTATTAGTAAAAAAACCCAAGTTTATCGTGGTGATAATGATGTAAATCCAAGATAAAATAATGAGTACCATTTGATATTAATTAGCTATTAATCCGTCAACCATCACCAGTTTTCTGTCGGCCTTATTCGCCAACTCTTGGTTATGCGTAACAATTACAAAAGTTTGTCCGAATTCATCTCGTAATTTAAAAAACAATTGATGTAAATTTTCGGCAGAAGCCGTGTCTAAATTCCCAGATGGCTCATCGGCAAAAATCACATCGGGCTTGTTAATTAAAGCTCTGGCAACGGCAACACGTTGTTGTTCGCCACCCGAAAGTTCCGCAGGTTTATGATGTGTTCTTTCTGCTAATCCCAAATAATCTAAAAGCTTTTTAGCTTCAATTTCGGTGGCTGCTTTTTCTTTTCCAGCGATAAAAGCCGGAATGCAAACATTCTCCAAGGCCGTAAATTCGGGCAATAATTGGTGAAACTGAAAAATAAAACCCAAATGGCTATTTCTAAATTTGGAAATCGTTTTGTCATTCATTTTCAAAACGGCTTCTTCATTTATCGCCAACGAAGTATCATTATTTTCCATATTTCCATCTTCGGATGTTAGTGGACTTGGGCTTGGTTTATCAAGTGTTCCAAGAATTTGTAAAAGTGTGGTTTTTCCGGCTCCCGAAGCGCCAACAATAGACACTATTTCGCCCTTTTTAATATGGATATCCACGCCTTTTAGAACGTGTAAATTATCGTAATATTTATGAATATTTTTGGCAATGATCATACTTTTATTTTTCATAAATGTAACAAAGTATTTTTAGTAATTAAAATAAATTTTGAATTATCGTTGAATAACTTAGGCGTGCCCCCGATTGGTAAAAACTACGTTTAAAAAAACTTGTTTATATCCATCGGTGTCGGGCTTTCGGCACTCGCTTTTTTTATGCCATTGCAGGGCATAAAAAAGAGCTCAAACAAAGCCTCAATCCCTCACGCAAATCAGACTTCTTAGACTACTTAGACCATTTAGATCGTTCTAATCTAAGAAGTCTAAGAAGTCTAAGAAGTCCAAGAAGTCCAAGAAGTCTAAGAAGTCCAAGAAGTCTAAGAAGTCTAAGAAGTCTAAGAAGTCTATTTTTCAAACCAATCGGCGATGAATCCTAACTTCATACTACGAAGCATTTTCTTTTCAAAAGTCCAAAAGAAAGTATGTTGTCTAAAAAGAAATCCGAAACTAACCAAGAGCACCTGATAAATTGGAAATATCAAAACAATATAAAGAGGATAATAAATCCAATTCGATAGTTCTCCTTTCACGATTCCAAAAAGGCCTAAAATAGGTTTTGATAAATAAGCGGCGCTCGAACCTGTAATGGCAAACACAACAATAATGGCAAAGACTTGCCAATTGGATGTAATGTTCCAGCGTTTTTTGAAGTTTTTCATAATTAAATTCGTCGCGCAAATTTAACTAATTTATTGCCTTGGAACAAATCCTGAAAGTTGTTGTTTGTACTGAAGTTGAAAATAAATAAAATAATTATAAATCAAGTAATTGACTTCGTAACCATAATGCACGTTTCGCTCATAATTAATTTGCATTTCATATAAGTTGGAATTGTAGCGTTGCGGTTGCATGACTCTGCTGTTCCATTCTTGAACATAAATTTGATTTCTACCTTCTAGATAACCTTCAGAGTAATATCCTCTTGGTCGGGCTGTACTTGCTAACCAGGAATTAAATCCAGAATCAATGATGATGACTTCATATTCCAAATCGTCATTGGCAATTCTGAGTGTATCGGATACTTTTGTGCTATTTGAAGCAACAGTGTTTTTTGTAGAAGTACAACCAATAACAAAAGCCAACACCAATACTATAAAAAGTAACTTTCTCATAATCTAAATTTTGATATAAAGATACTAAAATCAATTGTTTACTATATTTATAAATAGTTGTTTTTAACAGAATGTAATCATGATTACTGCGTCTTTCCCGCGCAGGCGGGAATCCATCTTTCATAAAGTGGATTGCTTTGCCAGTCGCTAACGTTCGTGTCCCACATGCGTGGGAAAGACGTAATGGTAGCAACAAAATTGGATTTTATACTCAATATTTATATTTCATTGTTGCGTCTTTTCCGCGTAGGCGGAAATCTACTCACAGAAAATGGATTCCCACATGCGTGGGAAAGACGCAAAAGTTGTAGAAAAATTAATAAAAAAAACCACCACTTTTTAGTGATGGCTTATCATATATAAATCTTTTATGATTGTTTTTCCGACTTCAATAAACTGATAATTTGTTCGGCGAGTTCGGTGCCAATTCGGTCTTGTGCTTCTAAAGTAGCCGCTCCAATATGAGGTGTCAACGAAATTCTTGGATGCATCAAAATCTGAATTTCTGGTGTAGGTTCGTTTTCAAAAACATCCAAACCTGCAAATAAAACTTTGTCATTTTCCAACGCTTCAATTAATGCGACTTCATCAATAACGCCACCACGTGCGCAGTTTACGATTCCGACATTGTCTTTCATTTGTTCTAATTCTTCTTTTCCAATCACATAACCATCCTGCGCCGGAACGTGTAACGTGATAAAGTGCGCATGTTTGAAAACATCTTCCAAAGGTTCAGTAATAATATCAACGTTGATGAATTGCCCCGTGTAAAAATCGACTCTGATTTCGGCATTGCTCACGTATTTATCGGCAGCAATTACTTTCATTCCAAGTCCTAGTGCCATTTTTGCCACTGCTTGACCAATGCGTCCAAAACCTATAATTCCGAGTGTTTTACCACGCAATTCGATTCCGTTTGCATACGCTTTTTTTAAACCTTCAAAGTTAGTATCGCCTTCCAAAGGCATGTTTCTATTCGAATCGTGCAAGAAGCGAACACCAGTAAATAAATGGGCGAACACCAATTCTGCCACACTTTCAGAAGAAGAAGCGGGCGTATTAATGACATGTTTTCCATTTTCACGCGCATATTCTACATCAATATTGTCCATTCCAACACCACCACGACCGATGATTTTTAAACTCGGACAATTGTCGATAATATCTTGGCGGACCTTTGTTGCACTTCGCACCAAAAGCACATCCACATGGTGTGTATTTATATAATTAATCACTTGTTCTTGTGCTACTTTTGTAGTAATTACTTCAAATCCACCTTTTTCTAAAGCTTTAATTCCGCTTTTAGAAATCCCGTCATTGGCTAATACTTTCATGCTTTCTGTCATTGCGAGGAACGAAGACACTCGAGCGTAGCGAACAGAGCGTTAGCTAATCTCATCTCGTCCTCATAGTTTATTTATATTGTTATTGTGCACTGATTACTGAACACTGATCACTGCAAACTGTTTCCAACTCCTTCATCACATCCACCAAAACCTGTACACTTTCCAATGGCAACGCATTGTACATCGAAGCTCGGTAGCCACCAACAGAACGATGTCCAGCTATACCAGATATTCCGACTGCTTTCCACATTTTGTCAAATGTTTCTTGGTATTCTTCATTTTCCAATAAGAACGTAGCATTCATGATACTTCTGTCTTCAACAGCTGCCGTTCCTTTGAATAACGGATTTCTGTCAATTTCAGCATAAAGCAAATTCGCTTTGGCTTTGTTTATTTTTTCGATAGCGGAAATTCCGCCAAGGTTTTTCAACCATTGTAAAGTTAATAGCGAAGCATACACTGGAAAAACAGCTGGCGTATTGTACATACTTTCTGCTTTAATGTGCTTTTCATAATCCAATATACTCGGTATAGCTCGTCCTGATTTTCCTAGAATTTCTTCTTTAACCACTACAAGTGTTGTTCCGGCTGGACCCATATTTTTTTGTGCTCCGGCGTAAATCAAATCGAATTGAGAGAAATCCAACGTTCTTGAAAAAATATCCGAACTCATATCACAAATAACGGGAACATTCGTTTTTGGGAACGATTTCATTTGTGTTCCGAAAATGGTATTGTTGCTGGTGCAATGAAAATAACTGACATCTTCCGGAATAGTGTAATTTGTAGGAATGTGATTGTAATTGTCTTCTTTTGAAGAAGCTACAATAACGGTTTCGCCAAAAAGTTTGGCTTCTTTTATAGCATTATTTGCCCAAGTCCCAGAATCTAAATACGCTGCTTTTCCACCAACTTTCATCAAATTGTAAGGAACCATTAAAAATTCCATACTGGCGCCACCTTGTAAAAACAACGCTTGGTATCCTTTGCCTTCCAAACCTAAAAGTTCTAAAGCCAAAGCTCTTGCTTCGTCCATAACAGCAACAAAGTCTTTACTTCTGTGCGATATTTCTAAAATAGATAAATCAGAATTGTTGAAATTGAGAATGGCTTGAGCCGATTTTTCGAAAACTTCTTGTGGCAAAATACAAGGTCCTGCGCTATAATTGTGTTTTTTCATGGTGTAAAGTCCAAAAATTAATGAAGCAAATTTCGTGAATAGGGAACGAAATAGCGATTGTAAATCGGTACAAATTATTAAAGGTTATTAACAATAACGATGTAGTTTATAATTTTTTTACCACTAATTTCACGAATTATCACGAATTAATTTGTGATAATTCGTGACCCGAGACCAAAGGTCGAACTGACGAAGTAAATTAGTGGTTACTATTTAGTTTAGTTAATCGAAATCAAAAAAGCAATTGTATCTACATTATCTGCATAATCCCAAAGTTGCGGCAGTTGTGTTTGTCCAAAGGAAATGCTATTCGGAATCAAATTATTAGAAACAACACATTGAATTTGGTCTTTGTCGTTTTCCAAACGCGATTGTATTTCAGCAACACTGTCATAGTATTCATAAAACACAGACGAAATTGGAGAAGCATAACTCACATCTTCCTTTATAGTAAGAAACTCGTTATCCAACAATTTAAAATTACTCATTAAGAAAACCGCTTTGTTGTAATCGTAATTGTTCGAATATTTTTCATAATAAATCACGTCTTTCTGTTCGTACATCGCTTTGAAGAAAGCGTCAAAATTGTATCCTTTCGGGACAAATAATTTCGAAACATTCCGGCATCCCAAACCAAAATACCGAAAAATATCTTCACCCAAATTTACTAAATCGTCATGCGATTCCTTTCCGTTCAATACCGCAACTGAGTTTCTGTTTTTGCGAATAATACTCGGTTTATCTTTAAAATAGTAATCAAAATACCTTGCAGTATTGTTGCTTCCTGTGGCAATTACAGCGTCGAAATTTTCTAGTTTACCATCGGTAAATTCAATAAAATTTGAAATGTTGGCATCGACAGCAATCAAATAATTCGCTAAAAATTTTATAAGATGTTGGTCGTTGGATGAGGTTTTTACCAACGCTTTATGTCCGACAATTACCACCGAAACAAAATCGTGAAATCCCACTAACGGAATATTTCCTGCCATAATCAATCCGACTGTTTTGGGTTGAACGTTTTCAAAATCATAATCCGACAACCATTGCTTTAAATTATCTTCTGTCAAAGCATTCGCCCACGATTGAATGGCAAAATAAACCTGCTCTGGTATAAACCAACCATTGTGCGATTGCGACAATGCAATCAAAGAAATAAAATCATCATAAAACAAATCGTTATTTAAAACAGCATCATTTTTAGTGTTATTATCTAAGGAAAACTGATTTAAAAAATGCCCCAATTCAATAAAACACTTTTTTTTCTCTAATTGTGACATCGTTAACTTGTATATGAATGGTTTTGATTGTAATTTTGTGCAAAATTAAGCAATTGATTTAGGAATAAGGTTTTTTGATTAGGAATTTGTATCCGCATCGAAAAATCTGCAATCTAAAATCTGCAATCTAAAATTACTATGGCAATAATAATAACAGACGAATGTATCAATTGTGGCGCGTGTGAGCCAGAATGTCCAAATACAGCGATATACGAAGGAGCCGATGATTGGCGCTATAAAGACGGAACAAGACTAAAAGGTAAAGTCATTTTACCCGACGGGACTGAAGTCGATTCGGATGCTGCACAAACCCCAATTTCAGACGATATTTATTACATCGTTCCCGGAAAATGTACCGAGTGTAAAGGGTTTCACGACGAACCACAATGCGCTGCTGTTTGTCCGGTTGATTGTTGCGTTCCCGATGACAATCATGTTGAAAGTGAAGAAACGCTTTTAAATCGACAAGCATTTTTACACAACGAGTAAATAAAAAAAACCTGAAATTATCCTTCAGGTTTTTTTGTGCCTTTATTTTTCCAATTAATAGGAGTATATTTGCACACTTTTAAAAATAATATTTGAGATGAAAGCAGGAATTGTAGGATTACCAAACGTAGGAAAATCGACTTTATTTAATTGTTTGTCCAATGCCAAAGCGCAAAGTGCCAACTTTCCGTTTTGTACCATCGAACCAAATATTGGAGTAGTAAACGTTCCCGATCCAAGAATCAATAAATTGGAAGA
>JAYVFV010000205.1:0-8886 GCA_043772885.1 Flavobacteriales bacterium | reverse complement strand
ATCACTTGATGAGATTCCTCGTTCCTCGGAATGACAAAACTGTATTTAAACTTGTATCACACCCATATTAAATTTCTTTTCAATAGGAGCGTGGTTGGCGGCTTCAATTCCCATTGAAATCCAAGTTCTGGTTTCTAGAGGATCAATAATCGCATCCGTCCACAATCGTGCTGCTGCATAATAAGGAGACACTTGTGCGTCGTATCGTGCTTTTATTGTATCGAATAATTCCTGTTCCTTTTTCTCATCAACAATTTCGCCTTTTGCTTTTAAGGATGATGCTTCAATTTGCGCCAATACTTTCGCAGCTTGCGTGCCACCCATAACCGCTAACTCGGCACTTGGCCATGCGAATATCAATCGCGGATCATACGCTTTTCCACACATGGCATAATTACCAGCTCCATAAGAATTTCCGACGATTACAGTAAATTTTGGAACCACTGAATTCGAAACTGCATTGACCATTTTGGCTCCGTCTTTTATAATTCCGCCATGTTCTGATTTACTTCCCACCATGAATCCGGTTACGTCTTGAATAAAGACTAACGGAATTTTCTTCTGATTGCAATTGGCAATAAAACGTGTAGCTTTATCGGCAGAATCCGAATAAATAGCACCACCAAATTGCATTTCGCCTTTAGCCGTTTTTACAACTTTTCGTTGGTTGGCTACTATTCCAACTGCCCATCCATCAATTCGGGCATATGCGGTGATAATCGTTTTTCCGTAACCTTCTTTGTATTCGTCAAGCTCTGAATTATCGACCAAACGTTTTACAATATCATACATGTCGTATTGTTCGTTTCTGGCTTTCGGAATTATGCCGTATATTTCGTTTTCGTCTAATGCTGGTTTTTCTGATTTTTCTCTGTTAAATCCGGCTTTATCATAATCGCCAATTTTCCCAACAATACTTTTAATTCGGTCTAAGGCATCTTTGTCATCTTTGGCTTTGTAATCGGTCACACCCGAAATTTCGCAATGCGTTGTGGCGCCACCTAAGGTTTCATTATCGATATTCTCGCCAATAGCGGCTTTCACTAAATAACTTCCGGCTAGGAATATACTTCCTGTTTTATCAACAATCATCGCTTCGTCACTCATGATAGGAAGGTATGCTCCTCCAGCAACACAACTTCCCATAACGGCTGCAATCTGGGTAATTCCCATACTGCTCATGATGGCATTGTTTCTAAAAATTCTCCCGAAATGTTCTTTATCCGGAAAAATTTCATCTTGCATTGGTAAATAAACGCCAGCAGAATCGACCAAATAGATAATAGGCAAACGGTTTTCAATGGCAATTTCTTGTGCGCGAAGGTTCTTTTTTCCAGTAATCGGAAACCAAGCACCTGCTTTTACAGTAGCATCATTGGCAACAACAATACATTGTTTTCCTTTGATATAACCTATTTTTACCACCACACCACCACAAGGACAACCACCGTGTTCAGTATACATTCCGTCTCCTGCAAAAGTGCCAATTTCAATACTTTTGGCTTTGGCATCGAGGAGGTAATCAATGCGTTCTCTCGCAGTCATTTTGCCTTCAGCGTGTAATTTTGCGATACGCTTTTCGCCACCACCGAGTTTTACTTTTGCAAAGCGTTGCTTTAAATCGGTTATCAAAAGTTTGTTGTGATCTTCGTTTTTATTGAAGTTTAAATCCATAGGGAATTGCAGTTTTTTTAGTGTGGCTAATGTACGAAAACGATTTTAAAAAGAAATAATCTGTATTTTTAATTACAAAATAAATATACATTTAAAAATGTATTATTTAGAATAACTTAATATTCTCTTAACATTAGATAGGTACATTTGCATCGTAAAATTTAATAAAATGACATTAAACAGTTTTTTTCAATTTTTAGTTCCGAAAGATAAAAAGTTCTTTCCATTATTCGAGCAAGCATCCGCCAATTTAATATTATTGGCTGAAACACTACACGAAGCAGTAAATGCACCAAAAGTGGAACGGGAAGAATACTTTAAAAGAATAGAAGAATTGGAAGCTACTATTGAAGAATTAACGCACAAGACACATTTAGAATTGAGTAGAAACTTTATTACTCCATTCGATAGAGAAGACATCCACTCGCTAATTAAAGCTATAGATAATGTTGCCGATTACATGCATAGTGCTGCTAGTAAAATGCGTTTGTACCAAGTAGAAAAAATTACCAAATCAATTCGAAAATTAACCGAAATCAATTTAGAAGCCAGTCAATTAATTGGTATTGGTATTAAGGAATTGAAAGTTATGAATCACAAAGCGATAAAAGATACCTGTAAACAAATTAATAAATTAGAGAGCAAAGCAGATGCTGTTTTTGATAGAGCTGTAGCCGATATATTTGAAAATGAAAGCGATGCTAAAAACATCATTAAATATAAAGAAGTGCTTTCGGCATTAGAATCGGCTTCTGATAAATGTAAAAGTGTTGCCAATGTAATGGAACAAATTTCTGTGAAACATTCATAACAGTTTCTACTAATAATCAACTTTTATGGATTTTACTTTACTTTTAGTAATTATCGTACTCGCCCTGATATTTGATTATATCAATGGTTTCCATGATGCTGCCAATTCGATAGCAACCATTGTTGCAACAAAGGTATTAACTCCTTTTCAAGCCGTACTTTGGGCAGCATTATTTAATTTTATGGCGTATTGGGTTTTCGGATTTGGTGTAGCAGATACAGTCGCCAAAACTGCCCACACAAGTAGTATTGATTTGGTGGTCATTTTGTCGGGAGTAATCGCTGCTATTATATGGAATTTACTCACATGGTGGAAAGGAATTCCGTCATCGTCTTCTCACACACTTATTGGAGGATTTGCAGGAGCAGCAATTGCTCATGGTTTCAGAAATGTTACCGATCCTGAACATGCCGGCTTCAAAATTGTCAATTGGATTAAAGATGCTAAAGAAGGTGAATTATTGCCTTCAGGAGTAATGATTGTCATTTTGTTTATCGTATTTGCTCCTTTATTGGGAATGATTATTTCCTATTTTCTCTCGTTATGGATGATGTATTCTTCCAAAAAGAACATTTATCCAAAAATAGTTACAGGAGTATTGATGCTTTTGGTGATGTGGTTTTTATCTACTGTTTTAAAATTTGATATTGAACCAGATCCAACTAAAGAATATTTATTTAATAATTCATTTTGGTGTTTTGTAAGTGAACCATCCAATATTAAATGGTTTTTAGTTGGAATCATTTTCTATAGTTTGGCTATTTTTAACTTGTTTTTCAGTAATTTTTCTACAGCAACTGCAGAAAAAATACTTAGAAAAATGCAATTGATTTCATCAGCTGCCTTTAGTTTAGGACATGGTGGGAATGATTCTCAAAAAGTAATGGGAATTATTGCAGCAGCAGTTGCGGTGTATTTGAGAATGAATCCAAACGTAGATATGTCGGCAGGATGGTTGGATTTGAATGTTATTTTGCCTGATGAAGATAAAGGAATTCACTCGAATATGCCAAGTTGGATTCCGTTAACGTGTTATACAGTAATTGCTCTTGGTACTTTAAGTGGCGGTTGGAAAATTGTAAAAACAATGGGTTCTAAAATAACTAAAGTAACTGCTTTTGAAGGTGTTGTTGCTGAATCTGCTGGAGCTTTAACGTTATTTTCTACAGAACATTTTAAAATTCCCGTATCTACAACGCATACGATCACAGGATCTATTATTGGAGTAGGAATTACCAAAAGACTCTCTGCGGTGCGATGGGGAGTTACCGTAAAATTATTATGGGCATGGGTATTGACCATTCCGGTATCTGCACTACTTGCAGCTATGGTTTATTATTTATTGAAATTAGTTATCTAAATTATTAGCAATAGTATCAAACTGCCTTCTAGGTAGTTTTTTTTTTAATCTTTTTTTAAATGTTTGTCTCGGTTTAAACGTTTCCAAATTATAGTACGCAACGAATTATGTCTTTTTTTTGGAAACGGATTTGATTACCAATTAAGTCACAACACAAAATCCAATTACAAATTTATTGGAAGGTATTGCATTCAGAAAATAAGTGAAGATATTCAAACAAAAACACCAAATACCAAAGAGTTTAGTTTCAGAGTTACAAAATACATTTGGGAATATGCCTTTAAATTACAAAGTGAGCTACCTTTCAATAGATTAGTTTATGCCGGAACCACAAAAAAATTGATACCTATCCTTTTCAAGTTGAGATTGATATATAAGGTCGTTACTTAGCTTATAATTACTTGTTCCTTTTTCTGTATTTTCATCAAAGCCACTTTTTACAGTAGATAGCAAGCTTCCAATGTTAAGTTTTTAATCGAAATGAAAACTTAACATTGACTAATTGTATTATATTGTATTTTTGTTAACTTAAAATTTACATTAAATTTACATAAACTTAAATTAATAAAATAACATCATGATAAAGAGAAGAGTAACTGCTAGTGCCAAAGCACCAAATACAACATCAACTACTCCAAAAGTAGCTGAAGCTAACCCAACTGAAACTACAAAATCGGAAACAACAACTGTAGAACCAAAAGTTGTAACAGTTGAAAAGACTGTTGCGAAACCAATCCCAAGTCCAAGAAGAAGACCTGCAGCAAAACCCGCTGTATCAACAGAAGTTAAACAGGAAGAAGTTTCTAAAGAAGCGGTTTCCACTAATCAAGAAACACCAGAAACTATGAAAGATTCGGACAAAGAAAAAGCTAAAAAAGCGAAAGCAAAAGAGAAAGACAAAAAAGATAAAGCCAAGAAAAAGGAAAAAGCAAAAAAAGAAAAACAAAAAGAAAAGAATAAGGAAAAAAAGAAAAAAGCTAAAAAGAAAGAGAAAGTCAAAAAGCAAAAAGCAAAAGATAAGGCCAAATCCAAAAAGAAATCCAAATCCAAAAAGAAAAAATAATATTTTAGATATACTAGAGCCGATGTTAACGCATCGGCTTTTTATTTTAAAATTTAACAAACGTTGATTTTGTTTTCTTACTACATTTGTAAAGCTAATAGTTAATCCGATGAAAAAGAACTCCTTATTTCTCATTCTACTAATCAATGTATCCTTTATAGGATTTGCTCAATTAAAAGAAGTCGCTTACGCTGACGGTGATAAAAAACTAAGCGGATTTATTTCCAAACCTTCCAAAGCATTAAATAACAAATGCGGAATTGTAATTATTCCCGCTTGGATGGGAATTGACGACCACTCCAAAGAAAGTGCAACCGAATTAGCTAAACTAGGCTATTATGCTTTTGTCGCCGATATATATGGAGTAGGGAATACACCCACCAATTCAAAGGAAGCGGGACAGCAAGCTGGTTTTTACAAGAAAAATGTTTTAGAATTCCATAAACGAATCCAATTAGCGATAGATGAATTGATACAACAAGGCGCCAACTCCGACGATATTGTTGTCATGGGTTATTGCTTTGGCGGAACAGGCGCCATCGAAGCCGCTAGAAGCAATATGAAAGTCAAAGGAGTAGTATCGTTTCACGGCGGTTTGAAAAGAGACGAAACACGAACAACATCTCCGATTACCGCAAAAGTTTTAGTGCTACATGGAGCCGATGATCTCAACGTTCCAGAAGCAGAAGTCAAAACGTTCCAAAACGAAATGCGTACCGCCAACGCCGATTGGCAAATGGTGTATTATGCCAATGCCGTACATTCATTCACCAATAAAAGTTCTGGAAATGATAACAGTAAAGGAGCAGCATACAATGAAAAAGCAGCAAAACGCTCTTGGGAAGCACTACTAACTTTCTTAAAGGAAGTGCTATAAAATACAAAAGTCGATCTGGAGCGATCGACTATTGCGGTGAGGTGTAACTTCCTTTCGGAATCCTCGATGCAAAGATAGGTTATAATTGTTAATTATCAATTATTAATTATCAATTATTCCTCCTTCTGTCCCATCATCATTAAATACGCTTTCAAAAACGCATCTATATTTCCGTTCATAACGCCATCAACATCGCTGGTTTCTTTCCCGGTGCGGACGTCTTTGACTAATTTATAGGGTTGCATAACGTAATTACGAATTTGTGAACCCCATTCAATTTTCATTTTTCCGGCCTCAATATCGGCGCGTTGTGCCATTTGTTTCTTGAGTTCAATTTCATACAATTGCGATTTCAACATTTGCATCGCACGCTGTCGGTTGTCTTGTTGGGAACGCGTTTCCGAACACTGAATCTGAATTCCGGTTGGTTTGTGAAACAGCTGCACTTTGGTTTCTACTTTATTTACGTTTTGTCCACCAGCACCACTCGAACGCGAGGTAATGATTTCAATGTCGGCCGGATTAATATCAATCTCAATTGTATCATCCACCAATGGATACACATACACCGACGCAAAAGACGTATGTCGTTTCGCATTACTGTCAAACGGAGAAATCCGCACCAATCGATGCACACCGTTTTCCCCTTTCAAATAACCAAACGCAAAATCGCCTTCAATTTCGAGGGTTACCGTTTTTATTCCGGCAACTTCACCTTCCTGAAAATTCAGTTCCTTAATTTTATATTTCTGCTTTTCGGCCCACATCATGTACATCCGCATCAGCATCGATGCCCAATCGCAACTTTCGGTTCCACCTGCGCCAGCAGTAATTTGTATAACGGCACTTAAATTATCACCTTCATCCGACAGCATGTTTCGAAACTCCAAATCCTCCACATGATTGTTCGTCAATTCATAGTGCGTATCTAGTTCTTCTTCGGTGGCATCGCCTTCCTTAAAAAATTCATACGTAATCTGAAGTTCTTCCGCTAAAGCATTTCCTTTTTCAAAATCTTCGACCCATTTTTTCTTCGAGCGAAGGTTTCTTACTAGAATTTCGGCTTCTCTGGCATTGTTCCAAAAGTCGGGAGCAAAGGTTTTTTCTTCTTCGTTTGTTATTTCGATAAGCTTGGCATCAATGTCAAAGATACCTCCTCAACGCACCAAGGCGCTCTACAATACCTTTAATTTGTTCGGTATTTGTCATAAATTAATGTAGTTTTGTAATTAGTATTGGAAGCTAATCCCGCTATTCGTTCCAATCTTGTCATTTCGAGCTTGCGAAGCAATCTCACAATATCAAGGATTTACGTTGCTATCGGGGCTAGGCATCATGCAAAAATAGAACATCTATTCATTATATGGAAATAAATTTAATCAGCGATACCGTAACCAAGCCAAGTAGCGAAATGTTACAGTTCATGTTCAACGCCAAAGTAGGGGATGACGTATTCAAGCAGGATCCAACCGTAAACGAATTTGAAGCCATTGTTGCCGATTTATTCGGAATGGAAGCCGCATTATTCTTTCCAACAGGAACGATGACGAACCAAACCGCAATAAAATTGCACACCAATCCGGGTGACCAGATTATTTGCGATAAATGGTCGCATGTGCATTTGTACGAATCGGGAGGAGCATCAGCAAACAGTGGTGTCAACTTTAATTTACTCGATGGACATCGCGGAATGATAACTGCCGAGCAAGTCAAAAACGGCATCAACGATCCTGAGTTTTACCACGCACCATTATCAAAATTGGTTTGTGTCGAAAATACTACGAATAAAGGTGGTGGTGCTTGTTATGATTTAGAAGAACTCCGAAAAATCCAACAAGTTTGCGTCGAAAATAATTTAAAATACCACTTAGACGGTGCACGATTGTGGAATGCGCTAGTCGCAAAAAAGCAGCATCCAAAGCAATTTGGCGAATTGTTTGACACGATTTCGGTTTGTTTTTCCAAAGGATTGGGAGCACCAATTGGCTCCGTTTTAGTCGGCGATGCAGAAATCATTAAACGCGCTATGCGTATCCGAAAAATATTTGGAGGCAATTTACGTCAGTCAGGATATTTAGCAGCAGCCGGAATTTACGCACTAAAAAACAACATGAACCGTTTGGAAGAGGATCACCGTCGTGCCAAAGAATTGGGAGAAGTATTGCAAAGTTTATCATGGATTGAAAAAGTAGAACCTATCGAAACTAATATTCTGATTTTCAATATAAAACCCAATTTAAATGAGAAGGAAACGATTGAAAAACTAAAACAAAAAGGCATTCATATCAGTTCAATGGGACAAGGAAAGTTACGTATTGTAACGCATTTGGATTATAAAGAAGTGATGCATGATTATGTGAAAGAAACACTTCAAAAATTCTAAAATACCGTGAGTTCTATCGCTAATTTTTAACCACATAGAATGATAGAAAATAAGAATTTTATAGAAAAATAAATTTTTAGGACATAGACTATTGTTCTCAAAATAAAGCGAAAATTCTTTTTTAAATTTTCAAAAATCTATGCTTCTATGTGGTTTTAATAAAAATTCAATTTGTAAAATAAAATTTATGAAAAATCGAATTATTTTATTTCTTTCCTGTCTTATTTTTGCGACTGGATATACACAAAATCAAAAAACAAAAATGCAGAAAAATATTATTCCGCCATTCGCTAAAAAAAATCCACATCCGATAGAAAAGCACGGCAATACGAGAATTGATGATTATTATTGGTTAAACGATCGTGAAAATCCAGAAGTCATTAACTATCTGAATAAAGAAAACGATTACTATCAAAAAGAAACGGCACATACCGAAAAATTTCAAAAGGAATTATTTGAAGAAATGAAATCCCGAATTAAGGAAGACGATCAATCGGTTCCTTATTTATACAATGGGTATTACTACATTACACGTTTTGAAACAGGAAAAGACTATCCGATTTATTCCAGAAAAAAAGGAACTTTAGATGCAAAAGAAGAAATTCTATTTGATTGTAACGAAATGGCAAACGGACATTCGTATTTTCAATTGGGCGGATTCAGTATAAGCGATGATAATAAATGGGCTGCTTTTAGTATCGATTTAGTTTCAAGAAGA